>DAOUWT010000137.1 GCA_030666985.1 Chloroflexota bacterium | reverse complement strand
TGGCTTTGGGAGGCAGTTATCTTTTTAATGAGGGGATTTTCGAAGGCGGAGAAAGCACAGTGTCTCCCACCGTGGTTGAGGCCACCGCAACAGAAAATCTTCCCACGGCGACGGTTATGCCGTCCCCTACAGCCACGCTTGCCCCATCCCCCACGGCCACGCTCACCCCGTCCCCCACGGCCACGCTTGCCCCATCCCCCACGCCCACGCTCACCCCACCCTCCACGCTCACGCCCGCACCATCCCCCACACCCGATGATAAACTCCCTTGGATTGAGGTTGTTCCAAGGTATGTTGGTCAGAATGTCACGGTCAGATTTGGCCCTGATGCGAGTTATGAAATTCTTGGCTCGTTATCGCCTTTACTTTCTTTGAGAATAGAATCCCGTTTGTCTGATAGCTCGTGGGTAAAGTTGGATGCAGACCAAGAAATTGGGGAGGATGAATGGGTTTGGGTGAAGGTCTTTCCAGACCAGGCGATGGAGGAGGGATGGATTAAGGCAGATTTATTGGAAGTAGACGTTGAAGATTTGGAGCGTTTGGAGATTTATAATTCGGATGGAATGTATTGCGTGAATATTTCCCAGGGAGTGAATGTGCGAGATTGTAACTCAACAGAATGTTCTGAAGTTGGGGTGTTGGGATATGGAGCGTGTATTGCTGTTGCTGGCAGGAGCAGTGATAGTGAATGGGTTTTGATTGGTGAATCATCCTCGGAATATCCTGGGATGTGGCTTATAAGTCGGGCGTTGGTGAAAGAAGAATTTTTGGGACATTATCTTGGTTATGGTATTCACAGGGAGTATATTGAGGGCTTGGATGAGGTTACTCTCCCTCCCACCCCGGAAGGATAGAATCTGGTTCGGGAGATGAAGATTTTTTGTCTGGCTTGTGTCTATTCGAGTTTTTTAGTTTTTGGAGGTATCATTATGGAAAACACTGTTGAGCAAAAAGGTTGGTTGGCACGGAACTGGAAATGGCTTATCCCATTGGGAGGTTGTGGGACAATTCTGGCGTGCGTGGGCTGTTTGGCGCTTATATTTGTGACTGTTTTTGGCGCTATCAAGTCATCGGATGTCTACCAGCAAGCCCTGGTAATGACTCAAGAGCATCCAAAGGCAAGGGAGGTTTTGGGGACTCCTATCAAGGCTGGGTTTTTGCCGAGTGGTTCAATCAATGTAGATGGGTCAGGCGGTGAAGCTGATTTAGAAATCCCCGTTTCTGGCCCGGATGGGTCTGGGACATTATATGCGGTTGCTACGAAATCTGCCGGCAAGTGGAAGTTCACAACTCTTGAGTTGGTCGTGGAAGATTCGGGTGCTAGGATTAATATTTTGCCTGGGCGTTAAGTTTTCCACTGATCTTCGCTAATCTACACTAATTTTTGGGTACTTGGCTCACCTGTAAAAAGTGTGCCGCGGGCGACATAAATGTCGCTTTACAAGGGCAACAGAATGTAACGCGATATAAATGTCGCTTTACAAGGGCAGCAGAATGTAACGCGATATAAACGTCGCTTTACAAGGGCAGCAGAATGTAACGCGACATTCATGTCGTCTTTTCTTGTGCAAACTTGCCAAAAGAGCTGGATACTTTTGAGCCTTGTATTTTTAGCGTAGATTAGCGCAAATTCGCGGATTGTTATGCGGAAATGGTTTTTTCAAAGGAATGGATTACATGTCTCAGGACAATGAACTTCACGACACTGAAGATAAAGATTGGTGGGTGATTCATGGGGCGGACAGAGAAAAAACCTTTGTAAATGAACTTTGTCCCAAAATTGGCTTGCAGGCCATGATCAATCCTGAGAAGGCTAATAATCCATATACATTTGATCTTGTAGTTGATGGCAATAAGGCTGACCTGAAGTGCCAGGAGACGCCCTTTTTTGTGGCGGGCACAAAGTACGGCATAAATGCCAAATATGCTGTCACCTTCAACAAGAAAGACTTGGTGCGCTACCAAAACCTATATCCAGATATTGAGATATATTTTTGGATCAATTGGCAAACGACCGAAAAGAAAATCTACAATAAGGTATATCAAGTTGAGCCGTTGACTGGCGTTTGGAAAGCGTCTCTAAGTAGGATTGAAGAGTGCATTGAAGAAAAGGGGGCTTCTCTCCATCGCTATAAAAGACGGGTGAATGATAGGGACGGAAACGCCAGAGAGAGCTATCTTTTGGATTTGCGTTGGTTCGAGTGTGTATGGGCGAAAGCATGAGGGGGTAAAATAAATTTGCACCACTTTTCCTCAAAATCTCCATAATTCCTCCACAATCTTGCGGGATAATGTGGGCGTTAGAACCTAACCAGGGCTGTTGCCCACTTATCTTTTTTGGAGGTACACATGTCTAAGAAATACTCGTTTTGGGAAATCTTTTTGAAGATTTTGCTTGTAGTCTTGTTGGTCGCCGGAGGGATAGCGCTCTATCGCTTTGGGTACACACAGGGCTACATGACTGGCGCCGCCGTGGAAGTTGGCGCAGAGAGCATGACCTGGCCCGAGACTTTCCGTCCAGGGTTTATGCCGTATCACATGCATCCAAGGGGCTTCTTCCCCAGTAGAATTCCAGGCTTGTTTTTTGGGGGATTATTGTTCTTCATGGGGATTGCCGCTATTCGGCGTTTGATCTGGTTCCAGCGGTGGAGGGCGGCAGGCGGCCCGGAAGCTGATGCTCGGATGGGCGGCTGGCACACTTGGCCCCATCCCCACCATTGGGGCCCTGCCCCCTGGATGCGTCCACCGACTTCTCCTCAGGAAGAGCCATCTCAGCCAGAAGACTAGATTTCTAGGCGCGAGAGGTCTTACCCCTCTCGCGCCTAAATCCCCCAAAGGAACAGGATGTACCGTGGCGTTTAATCAACCTACAATATTAGAGGGACAGATGATTGAAACTTGGCAAAATTTACTTGACGAATATCAGGTTCAGCATGTCCTGCTTGAAGTAGACAACGACTATGAGCTAATTAATGGGATGCGGCGTCGGGCCGAATGGGCCGTTGAAGTTGAGGATGAAGAAGCTGTGCTATTTACCCGCAGTGATATGGTTCAGGCTGTGATGTAGAGACAATTTGGCGAGGCGTGGAAATGGTACGCGAAAAAGGTTCGGCGTTGGATATAGAATTTGTGTTATCCTTAAGCCATCGAATGAATAAGCCATCGAATGAATTCGGCGTCCAAGGCACAAAACGCGCTCAAGCGCGTTGCGAACGCAGCGGTAACCCATTTCAATGGGTTTTGTCCGTTAGACCATGAATTCATTCATGGGACTTCATGGGATGCATTCATGGGATAAAAATCTATGAACGAAAAAATCCTAATCGTCGACGACGAACCAAAGATAGTCAAACTTGCCCGCGATTACCTGGAGAAAAACGGCTTCCGCGTGGTTTCCGCCGGGGATGGCAAGACCGCCTTAGCCATGGCACGCCACGAGAAGCCGGCCCTGATAGTGCTAGACCTCATGCTGCCGGGACTGGATGGCCTGGACGTGTGCCGCGCGTTGAGGCGTGAGTCCGATGTCCCCATCATCATGCTCACCGCCCGCTCCGAAGAGAGCGATCAACTGATTGGCCTGGAATTAGGAGCCGATGACTACATCACCAAACCCTTCTCTCCCCGCGCCTTGGTTGCCAGAGTGCGGGCCGTATTGCGCCGAGCCAGGGGAGGCCTGCTCCCACCGCGCCTTCTTCGTATAGGCAATTTAGAAATTAATCTCGAAGGCCACAGCCTAACTTTAGCGGGAGAAGAAGTCCACCTGACCCGCACTGAGTTCAAGCTCCTAGAAATGCTGGCCGGCCACCCCGGCCAAACCCTCACACGGGAGCAATTATTGGAGCATTTGCACGGAGTAGCCTACGCGGGTTACGACCGCAGCATAGATTCACATATTAGAAACTTGCGAGACAAACTAGAAGATGATCCCTCTAACCCCACTTACATACAAACTATTTATGGGATTGGCTATAAATTCAGGGACGAAACTCGATGAAGAACCACAAACCGCCTTGGAACCGCAAACACCGCTGGGAGCATAGACCTCCCTGGGTACACGCACATTCACGCCATCCCCTGCCGGGAGAATCCCGCAAACGACGCAAACTTTTCTGGAGATTTTTTGGTTTCTTGTTTTTCTTGGCTATTCCTCTGCTTGTTGTAGGCTTGATACTGGGCATATATTGGCGAGGTTTTCCCGAGTTGGAGTCTCCCAGAAGTGTGATGAGAGTCATTTTTTGCAGCCTTCCCTTTTTGCTTCCTTTGGTGGCTTTCCTGCTGGGAGCGCGTGGTTTTCGTAATATGGTTAATCCCTTGGCCAACGTAATGGCAGCCGCCGACGCTGTGGCGGAGGGGGATTTCAGCGTGCGCGTCCCAGAAAGGGGAAATGAGGAGTTTCGCAAATTGGCTCATTCCTTCAATAACATGGCGGAGGAGTTGGAACGTTCTGAGCACCAACGGCGCAACCTCACCGCCGACGTGGCTCACGAACTGCGCACCCCGCTGCACATCCTCCAGGGAAATATAGAAGGCGTGCTGGATGGCGTTTACACGGCCTCCCCAGGGCAAATGGAAGCCATGCTGGACGAAACCCGTCTCTTGACCCGCTTGGTGGATGACCTCCGAACGCTCTCGCTGGCAGAGGCGGGGGAGCTGTTTTTGGAAATTGGATTGGTCAATGTCGCCGAATTATTGGAAGATGTGAGAACCAGCTTCAGCGGGCAGGCTCAATCCCTGGGGGTGGGGTTGCACGTTGAAGTCCCGGAAAACGCTCAAGCGGTGACGGTCGAGGGGGATTGGGATAGGCTGGACCAGGTGCTTGGCAACTTGGTGGCGAACGCCCTGCGCTACACCCCTGGGGGAGGGAGCATCATCTTGGGAGCAAAATCCACACCGGAGGGGGCCTCTGTGGAGGGGGACTCTGTGGAGGGGGCCTCTGTGGAGGGGGTCTCCATTTTCGTGCGTGACACGGGGGAGGGTATCCCCGCTGCGGATTTGCCCTACGTCTTTGATCGCTTCTGGAAGGGGGATAGGGCACGTTCCCGGACGGGGGACGCGGGGAGCGGCCTGGGGCTGGCTATTGCCCGCCAGTTAGCGAGAGCGCATGGGGGAGGCATCAGCGTCGAGAGTGAGGTCGGGCGGGGAACCACCTTCACGGTTGATTTGCCGTCAGGATAAAAACACCGAAAACTGAATACTGAATACTTTCCCTCTGCTCCCACGCCCCCGCGTCTGACTCACCGCCCCCCCCGGGGTTGTAAACGTTCCCGCCCTGGCTTCCCCTCACCCCTGCCTCTACGCTCCCCAGCGGCGACCCCTCCACCATCCCCCAAAAAATTCTAATAAATCGTTGAGATTATTCAACCTTCCCCCATGTTAGAATTGGGGAGTTTTATGGATGGTTCATTTTTCTGAATAAATAAGTTTACACTGTCATTGCGAGGAACGGCGTGAAACAGAGAGACGAAGCAATCTCCCGGATAACGGGGAGACTGCCACGTCGCAAAAAACGCTCCTCGCAGTGACATAGTAATTTTGAAAGTGTCAAAGTAATTCTGAGACACCTCGAGTTTTAGAATATTTTTATCCGAATATACAAATGGAAAGGTTAATATATGTCTTCTCAAATAACACGTGATGCAGTTTTGGCAGCTTTGGGCCAGGTTCTTGACCCGGGGTTAAAGAAGGACTTGGTTTCATTGGGCATGATCAAGGACTTGAGCGTAGATGGGTCTGAGGTGAATTTCACCATCAATCTCACTACTCCGGCTTGCCCGCTTAAGAAAACGATTAAGCAAAATGCCGAGAATGCGGTCTTGGCTGTGGACGGAGTTTCGGCGGTCAATATCGAGATGAGCGCAGAAGTTCCTGCGGGGCAAAAGAAAGCTGAATATGGTTTCATCAAAAATTCGGTGGCTATTGCCTCTGGTAAGGGCGGGGTTGGAAAGAGCACGGTGGCGGTCAACGTTGCTGTGGCTTTGGCTCAGAGCGGCGCTAGAGTTGGCCTGCTCGATGCCGATATTTACGGGCCTAATATTCCCACCATGATGGGCGTGGATGCTATTGGAGGGGCGACCGAGAATAAAAAAATTCTCCCCGCCGAAGCCTATGGCGTAAAAGTCATGTCGATTGGTTTCATGGTCAGGCCCGAACAAGCCATTATTTGGCGCGGTCCTCTTTTGCATTCTGCAATTCAGCAATTTGTTAATGATGTGGAATGGGGTGAGTTGGATTATTTGATAATTGACCTCCCTCCTGGAACGGGCGATGTGCAGCTCAGCTTGAGCCAAACCTTGGATCTACAGGGCGGCGTGATTGTCACTTTGCCTCAAAAAGTATCTTTGGACGACGCCCGGCGGGGATTGAACATGTTCCAGAAGTTAGGGGTTCCGGTTTTCGGGGTTGTCGAGAATATGAGTCATTTGGAACTTCCCAATGGCGAGAGCATGGACATCTTTGGCAGCGGGGGCGGGAAAGCCCTGGCCGCTGAGACTGGTGTCCCTTTTATTGGAGAGATTCCCATTGACCAGGCTGTGCGCGTGGGGGGCGATAATGGTATTCCTGTAATTATCTCTCACCCTGATGCACCCGTGTCTCAGTCCCTCCGCGCCATCGCCGAGGATATTGCGGCCAAGGTTAGCGTAGAGGCGTATAAGAGGAGTTGATTGGATATTGGATATTGGGATAGTTTCCAGTCCCTAGTCCCCAGCCCCTAGTCCCCTGTTCCCCTGATTCCCTGTTCCCCTGATTCCCTGTTCCCCTGTTTCCCTGATTTCCTGTTCCCCTGTTCCCTCATTTCCCTGCTCCCCTGTTCCCCTGCTCCCCTCTTCCCCCTTTTCCCTCTTACCCCTATTCCCTTTTTCCCTCGTTTCCCCGTTTCCCAATACCCCACTCCCCCCGTTCCCTAACTCCCTATC
>DAOUWT010000031.1 GCA_030666985.1 Chloroflexota bacterium | reverse complement strand
TCACTCCTCACTCCTCACTCATCACTCATCACGGAGTCCCCCATGCGCCCTCGTTGGCGAAAAGTATTTTCTGACCTCATAGATAATAAAGCCCGCACAATTTTGGTGGTCTTTTCCATCGCTGTTGGCGTTTTTGCCATTGGAGTGATCGCTGGTGCGTATAAGATCATCGATGCAGATATGGGCCTCAGCTACGCAGCCAACAACCCCTCCAATATCGAGATTCGCATGAGTAATTTCGACGAGGATTTCCTTCACACTATTCGCAACTTCGAGGGCATCAAAGAAGCCGAAGCACGCCGCGTCTTTAGCGTCCGCGTTCGCCCCTTGGGGGAGACCCAGTGGACGGTGGTAGACGTCGTCACTATGCAAGATTTCGAAGAAAATGCAGTCAACTTGCTAGCTCCTGTCAGCGGGGCGACGCTTCCGCAGAAAAATGAGATCTTATTAGAGCGTGATGTCCTCGAAGAGATGGATATCTCTCCCGGACAAACGCTTGAGTTTCAGTTACAGGATGAAAGCATCAAAACCATTCCTGTCGCCGGAGTTGTGCAAGATGCCTCCACGGGAGCGATTGACTTCCTCGCCCCCCCGCTATCCTATATTTCAACCGACACGCTCAAACTCTTTGACCAGCCAGACCTTTTCAATCGCATCTACGTGACCGTTGAAAGCGGCCAAGACGACGAGGAGCATATCCGCTCTGTTTTGGCAGACTTAAAAGAGAAGATCGAGAAAAATGGCTACGGAATAGGGCGCGTTTTCCGCTCGAAGACACATGAGCATCCTCTTGAACCTACTGTCAACGCGGTGCTGGGAATCTTGATGGCTTTGGGCATCCTAATCGTTTTCCTCTCTAGCTCGCTGATAGCCAATACGCTCAGCGCCTTGCTTAACCAGCATCTTCGTCATATCGGCGTGATGAAATTACTTGGCGGGCGTGCTAAGATCATCTTCAGGATGTATCTCGTTCTATTGTTGGCTTTTGGCTTCCTCGCGCTGCTGATCGCTGTTCCAGCAGGCGGACAGGGCGCGTATGCCTTGGCGGAGTTCATCGCCAATGAGATGGGATTCTCTCTGCTCGGGTACCGGATCGTGCCAATTTCTTTCATTATCCAGGTCGCGGTGGGGATTCTCGTTCCGCTCGTGGCGGGGTTCGTGCCGGTTATCAAAGGGTCGCGGGTGACAGTGCAAAAAGCTATCAGCGGAGACCTGGTGCGGGAATCCGGAGAGCAGGTTGAGACAGGAATGGAACAGGAATCGCGTACCGAACGCTACCAACTCAAAGTGACGCGCTTCCTCGCCGATCGGGGCATCCGCATACCGCGCCCTTTGCTCATTTCGCTGCGCAATACTTTCCGACGACGTGGGCGCCTGATGCTAACCCTCTTCACCCTCACTATGGGCGGGGCAATTTTCGTCGCTGTTTTCAATGTGCGCGTTACGCTGCATGAATACGTGCAAGATATTGGCAATTACTTCCTTGCCGATGTGACCCTTGATTTTAAAAAGCCCTATCGTTTGAACGAAGTTGAGCAATTCGCGCTTCAGGACCCCCGCGTTGTTCATGTGGAAGGGTGGTCGTTTGCCAGCGCGGAGATTTTGTATCCCGATGGCTCGAACGCTGATAATGTCAGCATCTTAGCGCCGCCAGCGGATAGTAAGTTGGTTTCTCCCTTAATGGTGGCTGGACGCTGGATTGAACCGAACGATGTAAAGAAACTTGATATTAGCGAAGGAATTTATGATTATTACCCCGATCTCGAAGCGGGAGACTATCTCCCGCTGAAGGTGAATGGAAAAGAAGAAGACTGGGAAGTGGTCGGGGTTTTCAAATTTATTGGGATGGAAGGGGTTATCGCTTACGCGCCCTATGAATATATTTCGCGGGAGCAAAATCTAGCGAATCGTTCTTATTCCTATCGTATCGTCACCGAGAATCATGATCGAGCACATCAAAATGCGTTGGCAAAAGATATGGATGAGTATTTCCGTAAGAATGGCTTCCACGTTCAAGAAGCAACTCCAGGCCTCTCCACACTGGATAGCGCGTCTGAAAGCCTCGATATCCTGATCACTTTTTTGCTTATCATGGCGTTGCTAACAGCGACCGTCGGCTCTATAGGGCTGGCTGGGACAATGAGCATGAATGTTCTTGAGCGAACGCGTGAAATCGGCATTATGCGCGCTATCGGCGCAACGGATATGAAAATTATCCGCATGGTGATCGTCGAGGGTTTGTTAATCGGAATAATCTCCTTTGTTTTGGGAATCTTTCTCGCGATCCCATTCACTTATGGGTTATCGTGGATTGTGAGTACAGCAGTTTTTGAAACCCCAATTGCGGTAGTTTTCACGCCAATGGGATATTTCATCTGGTTGGGGCTGGTTATAGTTTTATCTTCGCTAGCGAGCGTACTCCCCGCACACAGCGCGGCGCGGTTGACGATTCGCGAAGTATTGGCGTATGAGTAAAGAGTAATGAGTGAGGAGTGAGGAGTTGCAGGTTTGAAAGTTGGAAGGTTGAACGCTAAAATCTAAAGTTTGGAATTCAAAGTCTGAATATAGAAAGAGGGTAAGTAGTTACCCTCATGTCATTTCGACGAGCGGAGCGAGGAGAAATCTTTGCTGTCTAGTATAAGATTTCTCCCTCCGGTCGAAATGACACCTGAGTAGTCACGAAAGAGGAAATAAAATGAAAACACAAAAAGCAAAAACATTCTTTTGGTTGATATTAGCTTTCGCGTTGACGTTCAGCGCTTGCGGCACAGCAGAAACGCCCACGCCTGAGCCAATCGCCCCCCCCAGCGTAGACGCTGTCATAGCGGAGGGGCATATCCTCCCCGCGCGGGACATGATTCTAAATTTTAGAGCACGCGGCACAGTCTCTGAAATTTTAGTCGCAGAAGGGGAAAAAGTCGCTCAAGGACAAGTCATCGCCCGCCTCACCGACCAAGAGCAAGCCGCAGCCGCCTTGAAAGCCGCCGAACTTGGGTTGCTCACCGTAGAGCAAGCCTATGAAGATTTCGTCCGCACGGGAGGGATAGCCGCCGCCAACGCCTGGCAAACCTACCTGGACGCTCAAATCCTCCGCACCGAGGCGGAACGCGCATGGGAGGACTTGGATACCGACGCCATCCAAGATGATATTGACGATGCCGAAGCCGAGGTCAACGACCGCGAAGTAGATTTGGAAGACGCCCAAGAAGAATTTGATAAATATGCAGACCTCGACGAAGACAATTCCAAGCGCAAAGACGCCCAAGACGATCTTGAGGCAGCCCAAGAAGACTTGAACGAAGCCATCCGCGATTTAGAGGAGACTCTCCGCGAGTCCGACAATCTCCGGGCCTGGCTTGATGCCGCCCTCGCAGCAGAAGCAGAAGCTAAACGAGAATACGAACTCCGTGCAGAAGGGCTTGACCCCGACCAAAAAACTCTCCTTGAGGCCCAACTAGCCAACGCCCAGGCCCAAGTCGCCGCAGCGGAAAACGCCCTCGATGGCTACGAGCTAAAGGCTCCCTTTGATGGGACAATCACCGACATCAATGTAGAGATTGGTCAGTTAGCAGGCCCCGAACTATGGGCAGTGCAAATAGCCAATCTTAGTGAATTCTACGTCGAAACCAGCGACTTGACGGAGTTGGAAGTAGTCAAGGTCGCTGTAGGGCAAGCTGTAGAAATTACCCCTGACGCGCTGCCTGAATTGACCTTGCATGGCGAGGTGACGAGCATCGGAGAGTCGTTCAAGACACAGGCAGGCGATATTATTTATACGGTCAAAATCCGCTTGGAAGGGAGCGATCCCGCCTTGCGGTGGGGCATGACGGTGGAGGTGACTTTTGCAGCGAAAGACTAGGGAGTGGTATATTGGAAAACTGGTATACTGATTACTCATCACCTAAATTATCCAATCCCTAGTTTCCTAATCACCAGTCCCCTAGTCCCTAACCCCACTATGCCAAAAAAAACACAAATCACACTCGTACCCCCTCGCAAGACAGTAGAAGTACATTTGCCCGACGGTTTGGTTCTCTCTGGGCCGCGCGGAGCGACTCTGGAAGAGTTTTTTAGTGAGCACCAAGACCCAAAACAACCTCCTATCGTCGGGGCTGTTGTCAATAACAAATTACGCGAACTTCCTTATTCGATCAGAATGGATGCTAATGTGCGCCCGGTCACAATGGGAGAAGCGGACGGGATGCGTCTTTACCGCCGTTCGCTGACCTTCCTCCTAGAAAGCGCTTTCCAGGACATTTATCCCAACGCTATCCTGACCATTGACCACTCCATCACGACCGGGGGGTATTTCTGCCAAGTCTACCGGCGTCCCCCGCTAGACTCAAAAGAACTTGATAAAATTGAAAAACACATGCGAGAGCTTGTGAAGCAAGATATTCCGCTTAAGAGAACAAAGGTCCCCCTTCAAGAAGCTATTGCCCATTTTGAAGAAAAAGGCTACAGGGGCAAGGTTCGCCTGCTAGCTCACCGTGATAAAGACTATCTTGTCCTTTACGAATTAGGTGAACACCGCGACTATCATCACGGCTATATGGTTCCATCCACCGGTTACTTGCAGTGGTTTGACCTCACCCCCATGGAAGAGGGTTTTGTCCTGCGCTTCCCGCAAAAAAGCGCCCCCACAACTTTGCGGCCAATTCCCAAAGACTATACCCTCCTGAATATTTTTCAACGCTACGGAGATTGGTTACAGCGCCTAGGTATTGATAGCGTAGGCCCGCTCAATGATGTAATTGCAGCTAAAAAGATTCGGAAGGTCATTTTGGTCTCAGAGGCCCTCCATGAACAGCACATCGCCGAGATAGCCGCGCAAATTGCCGAACGCGCCAAGGATTTGCACGTTGTCCTCATCGCCGGGCCTTCCTCTTCGGGAAAAACTACCTTTTCTAAACGGCTTACTATCCAATTGCTGGCAAAGGGCATATCCCCCTTCCCGCTGGAGATGGATAATTATTTTGTAAACCGCGCCGAAACGCCCCATGATGAGAATGGGGAGCTCAACTTCGAGGCCCTGGAAGCCGTCAACCGAGAACGTTTAGGAGCAGACATAGAACGCCTAATAGCCGGAGAGCAAGTGCAATTACCCAACTACGACTTCCACACTGGGAAAAGCGGGCCGGGGGAAATTGTCCAGCTCCGCCCCGGGCAGATCATCATCCTGGAAGGCATCCATGGATTGAATCCCAAACTGATCCCCAATATCCCGCCCCAACAAACTTTTCGTATCTACGTTTCGGCCCTCACACAACTGAACCTTGACCGTCACAACCGGGTTTCAACGACCGATACCCGCCTGGTCCGCCGCATTGTGCGCGACTTCCGCGGCCGGGGATACGCAGCCCAAGAGACCATCAGCCGCTGGGCATCCGTCCGGCGCGGAGAAGAGCGCTACATCTTCCCCCACCAGGGGCAGGCAAACGCCATGTTCAACTCTGCCCTGACTTATGAGCTTTCCGCCCTAAAAACCCTCGCCGAGCCTATCTTGCGCCAGGTTTCTCACAAGACCGAAGAATGGATTGAAGCCAACCGCCTCTTGTCCTTCCTGGAGTGGTTCCAGCCGCTAGATACGGACATGATCCCGGATAACTCTATTCTGCGGGAATTCATTGGGGATTCTAATTTGGCGGATTTTAAGTTGTGGGAGGGGTGAGTTGGTAAATTGGGGGATTGGGAAAATGGGAAGATTGGGGAGCAAGCAGGCGGCGGGGGTACAAGTGTTCAGTTTACAGTTTACGGTATCTAGTTTGCAATGGTAACTACCTTGACAATGTCAAATTAGCACACTATGTCACTGCGAGGAACATTTTCGCTTTGCGCGCCTTTGGCGGTGACGAAGCGGTCTCCCTGACCAATGGGGAGATTGCCACGGCGGAAAAGCGCCGCCTCGCAATGACATCAAATTTGAAATATGCCATTGTCAAGCTACTCAGGTGTCATTTCGACCAGAGGGAGAAATCTTTGTTTCAGTCCGTTCTTCACTCATCACTGAAAGATTTCTCGCGTTGCTCGAAATGACATAAATCCTTAACTTAATGATATTGACTGCTTACTGAACACTGTTCCTGCCTCACCGCCTCGGGAACCGCCGCAGTATCTCCGCGGCTTCGGGCAGCGCCACCCGCTCGCCGTCGCTGAGTTCCGCCAAATTTTTGACGGGACGCTTTGAAACATCCTGGTAAATGTAAATTAACATGCCTTTCTTGGCGTAGCGTCTGTGTACATAAGCTTGACCAAGGAAGTAGCCCTCGCTGTCGGTAGCGCAACTCGTCACGCGGCCAATCACTCGCCCGTGCCCATCCAGCACAGGGTCACCATAATGGGCTTTGCGAACCCTTTGGTCGTTAAAGCGGAAACGCACCACAACGCTATCACGCTCCTTTTCGCGGGCAAGGAAAGCGTCCCGGCCAATGAACCAAGGTTTATTTGTCTTTACATAAGAGCCAAACCCGGCCTCAGCCACACCCAATTCCATCGGGCCGCCCATCTCGTGCCCATATAAGGGCAGCCCTGCCTCGGTGCGCAGGGAATCACGCGCCCCCAGGCCGCACGGCTTCAGGCCCAGCGGCACGCCCACCTCCAGCAAAACCCTGAACAAATCCTCCACCCGCCGGGGATGAACGAATAACTCGAAGCCCATGCGCTCACCCGTGTAGCCGGTTCGGGAAACCACCATCTCCATCCCCTGCACGGTGGCCTCACACAACTCGCCCCATCTCAGGTGGCGTATCTTGCGGCGATCCGCCTCGTTAATTTCCAGGGAGAACAAAATCTCACGCGAACGGGGGCCTTGCAAAGCAATATCTACCAGCATGTCGCCGCCTTCCTGGGGATTGTGCAAATTGCGCAAGACCACGTTCCGGCCAAAGGCACACGCCCAGGGCCGGGCCTCATCCACCCTAACCACCCCCTCCCGCACCGCGTTCAGCCAGGCCCAATCCTTGGCATCATTAGACGCATTGACCACGACCAGGTATTTTTCATCCCCCCGGTGATAGACCAATAAATCGTCAATCACATTAGCATCGGGGTCAAGGAAATGAGTGTAAAGGGATTCCCCAACTGCGAGCGAGGAAATATCGTTGCCGCAAACGCTATCCAAAAAAGCCATCGCGTCGGGGCCCTCCGCCTGGTAAACGCCCATGTGCGCCACATCGAACAAACCCGCCGTCTCGCGCACGGCCAAATGCTCGTCCATCACCGAACCATACCGCACCGGCATCTCCCACCCCGCAAAGGGCACCATCCGCGCCCCCAGTTCAAGATGCAAATCGTAAAGAGGTGTGCGCTGCATTTGATCGCTTTCTTTTTCTCCCCATTCAAAGTTGGGGAGGGAGGGCCCGTCCCCGGCGGGGATGCGTGTATCCCTTTCGGGGATACCTAGATAATACGCTTTCTGCGCTCCGTGGGGATCGCCTCCCACAATGGAATCCTGATCCTCATCGGCCTCGCGGACGCAAACCGGGCCGGGGATTTTGCGAAGCACGTCCTCCGCCACCCTAACGTAACCATCCGAAACCGAGCGCAGCCACGCCAAGGTTAGCCCGGCCTTTTCGGCGGGGACGGTGAGGCGGAAGCGTTGGTCGCCCAGGCAAGTTGCCATACCCGTGATGCTGCCTTCGGGCGTGTGGAGCTGTGTGGGTTGGCTTTGCCCGGCTTCTAGGGACTCAATATCGCTGCTGAGCATAAAGTTCAAGAACTCGCGCACTTTTTCGCCAGTCACAAAATAAGACGAATTAGCAGCCTGCTCATCAGCCTCGTCATCCAGATAATAAAAATGGGGGTAGCCGTGCCGGATCGGCTCGTAATCAATGCCCGCGCTTTGGGCTAGAGCACGCACCTTGAGCTTGGCCTCCTCCAAAACGGAAAAATCCACTTTGGCGCGCAACTGGCGGCCCTGATAATGGGGTTCGCAAGCCCACAGAATATCGGCAATGATGTCGGCTAATTGGCGGGTCTCTGCTTCTTTGAAACCGCGCTGGGTGATCCAGGGAGTTCCCATGCGCACGCCGGAGGGGTTGAGGGCCGATTTATCGCCGGGGATGGTGTTGCGATTGGTAACAATGCCTGCCACGTCTAAAATGCGGGCGGCCATATCGCCGCTCAGCCACGCGCCGTCTTTGCCTTTGACACATTTGGTATCAATATTGAGCAAGTGCGTGTCCGTGCCTCCAAAGGGGATGCGGAATCCGCGTTCTTGAAGGCGGTCGGCGAGGATTTTGCAATTGGCGACAATTTGTTTTTGTAATTCTTGGAATTGCTCTGTTTGGGCCAACTTGAAGGCTAAGGCCATGGCTCCAAAGACGTTCACGTGGGGGCCGCCCTGCTCGCCGGGGAAGACGGCCTTGTCAATAATTTGGATGATGTCTCTCTCAGTGCTCATTAAAATGGCTCCGCGCGGGCCGCAGAGCGTTTTGTGGGTGGTGGAGGAGATGATGTGAGCATACCCGATGGGGGAGGGATACTGACCAGCAACGATCAGACCGGCTACGTGAGATATATCTGCCAAAAGGTAGGCATCCACTTTGTCGGCAATCTCGCGGAATCTGGCCCAGTCCAATTGCCAGGAGTAGGAGGAGACCCCAGCAATGATCATTTTAGGTTTATGCTCTAGGGCTAACCTTTCCACTTCATCGTAATCTATACGCTCTGTTTCGGGGTCTACGGAATAAGAAACGATGTTGTAGTACTCTCCCGAACGGTTGACGCGCGAGCCGTGCGAAAGGTGTCCCCCGTGCAGCAGGTTCATGCCCAACACAGTATCGCCAAGATCAACTAAGCCATGATAAACGGCATTATTGGCCGGCCCGCCTGAGAGGGGCTGCACGTTGACGTAAATGTCGAGGGCTGTTTTCCCGTTGGCGGCAAAGGCCTCCGCCGCTCGCTGGCAAGCTACCGCCTCCAAGAGGTCGGCGTATTCCACCCCCTTATAATAGCGGTCATCAGAATAACGCCTGTATTCGGCTAAACGCTCATCGTAGTCAAAAATTTCCTCTTCGGATAGCCCGCCGGTGAAGTCATAAGAATAACCTTCGGCGTAGATATTATGGAAACCAGACCCCAGGGCTTCTCGCACCGCCAATGGTGACGAGCTTTCGCTGGGGATCAGGATCAGACGCCGGTATTGGCGTTCTTCTTCAATGTCGATTAGCTCGGCTAGTTTTGGATCAAGGTCGGCGATGCCGCCGTGGAAAAGGAAGTCTTGCATGGTTAGTCTCCTGGTTGGGTAGTTTGGTAGTTGGGTAGTCTATCTGCTCCCTTGATTTCCTAATCACTAGTTCCCTAGTCACTAGTCCCCGATTCCGATTGTCAGACAAGTGAATTGTAGTCCCAAGAGAGCAAAATGGCACAGAATCACTATCACGGGTTTTGATAAACGGCCGCATCTAAAATTCCTAGCACATCAATCAATGTTGCCTGCGGTGATTTTTCAATAAATTGAATTCCTCTGCTAACAAAATCAATAGATTTTACCTGTTCCACCATAATATAACCGGTTAACGAAGACTTAACTGGTACAGGAATATGGAATGGTACACCTCTATAAGTGTTAGTAATCGGGCAGGCAATAGCCAACCCCGTATGTTTATTAAACAAATAATTGGAAATCACCAGTGCGGGGCGCCTACCTTTTTGTTCATGTCCAGATTGAGGGTCAAAGGTCAAAACGACAAAGTCACCTCGTTGGGGAATATAGGATGACATTTACCACTCTTCCTTTCCCACAGGCATACCCCAATCAACCTCCCTCACATGATAGTCGGCAGGCATCTCAGCGATCAACTCCTTGATGTCATACCTGCCATGCACCCTGTTCACCGCTTCAATAATAATTTTCCCTGCCTGGACAGAAATATTCACCTCATCACCGACATGAATATCAACTTCTTTTAAAATCGTCTTGGGGAAACGCAGTCCTTGGCTATTACCCCATTTTTGAACTTTTGTTAACATAAACTTCCTCCTAAAAGCAGCCTAGTGTATAGCCTAAGTATAGCCCAAGTATAGCCTATCTTGAGCCGCTGTCAAGCATATTTCCCGCAGGATGATAATGAACGTGGACGCGCTTCATAAACTCAACTTCCTCCAATAAAACATCCTCAACTTGGTCGGCAATATGGTCGCCTTTGGTCACGGTTATGGAGCCATCTACGCCAATGGTGATGTTGGCCACGAGGTAAGGGCCAAAACGATGGATGTGGATTTCTTCAACTTGTTCTATACCCTCAATCGCCCCCACTAATTCAGTTATTTCTGCGGCCAAAGTTTTTCCGGGGATAGTGTCCATTAGGTCATCGGTGGCGTCCCGCAAGATCTCCAGCCCGGATTGTAGAATAACCAAAGCCACAACCCCGCCAGCCAGAGGGTCAACCCAATGGTATCCCATGCGGTTAAAGAAAATGCCCAACGTAGCCGCTAGTGCTGAAAAAATGTCGTTGCGATGATCGTAGGCCAGGGCTAAAACGGCGGCATTTTCGATCTCGTTTCCTATTTTGCTTGTCCAAATAGCTAATCCTATCTTGAAAACCACCGTAAACAAAGCGACCCACAAAGCAATTGATAAAACTTGAGTGGCTTCAGTTTGTTTGGTGAAGAGATTGTATAAGCTATTGACCGCATCCCAGAAGATGGCAATGGCGGTTGAGATCACGAATGATCCCACCACCACGGCAGCCACGCTTTCCATCTGGTAATGGCCGTAGGGGTGTTCGGCGTCGGGCGGTTTTCCGGCCAGGCGGACAAAGATGTTGATAACAATACCGTAGGCCACATCGGCGGTGGAGTTGATGCCATCTGCTAGCAAGGCCGGGCTGTGGGCAAATATCCCCACGCTGCTTTTGAGGGCGGCCAGCAGGATATTGGCTCCTAATCCGATATTGACGGCTAAAATGCCTTTGCGTTCGCGTTGTTTCATTGGAGTATTAGATATTTGGTATTGGATATTGGGTATTGTGACTGATTACTGAACACTGAAAACTGCCTACTGTATTTTCCCCAACCCACGCAGGACACGCTCCGGGGTGAGGGGGAAATCGTCGAACCAAACTCCAGTGGCGTCGTGGACGGCGGCGATGAGGGCCGGGGCGGTGGGGATGAAGGGCATTTCGCCCACGCCGCGTGCGCCCCAGGGGCCGTTCTCGTCGGGGTATTCCATGATGAGGGATTGCACCCGATCGGGGATGTCTAGCACGGTGGGAATCAGGTAGGTGGATAAGGCGGTGGTGAGCGGGTAGCCGTCTTCTTGGATGAAGTTTTCGAGGAGCGCGTAGCCCAGGGCCTGAACCACGCCACCCTCTATTTGGCCTTCTATTTGCTGGGGGTTGATGGCTTTCCCCACATCGTCGCCGGAGACCACGTCCAGGACGCGGATTTGCCCGGTTTCGGTATCTACTTCCACTTCTACGGATTGGGCCATGTAGCCATAAGAAAAATTGGGGCTACATTTGCCGGTTTCGGGGTCGAAATTCTCGGTGGGCGGGGCGAGGTAAGTGTAGGTGCAAATGGCGGGACGTTCCCCCGCTTCCCATTTTTCCAGAGCGCCCTCCACTGCTCCCCGCACGGAGTTGCCGGCCATGAAGGTCATCCGCGAGGCGGAAACGCTGCCGGAGTTCTCAGCCTCGCCGGTATCGGCGCCGATGAACTCGACTTTCTCGAAGGGGACTCCGACCGCTTCTGCCGTCATTTGGGAGATGGCCGTGTGTGTTCCTTGGCCGACCTCCGCAGCCGCGTGCCGGATTACGACGCGTTCAATCTCGGTGTCCCCGTGGATTTCCACGATGGCGGTGCAGTTCTCAGGGTAGCCGAAAGAAAAGCCGACGTTCTTAAGTCCGCACGCAAAACCTATGCCGTGTTTAACGTTAGAACTTTCAACGTTGGAGCGTTCACGATGCCAGCCACGCTCCCCTTTGAGCCACCCCGCGCCCCCAGCCGTCCGCGCCACCACGCTGGGGAGAGGCACACGTCCGGGGAGCGGAGTCTGCACAGAGGTCAGGTCATCATCCCCCAAAAGATTTCTCATACGCATTTCCACCGGGTCTAAATCCAGGGCTTGGGCTAGTTTGTTCATTTGAGATTCGGCCAAAAAAGCTCCCTGCGGGGCGCCAAATCCCCGAAATGCGCCGCCGGGGATGTGATTGGTGCAAACGGCGCGGGCATCCACCTTGACGTGGGGGATTTTGTAGGGGCCGGTACACATGATGGTGGCGTTGCCGAGGACTTTGTTGGAGGTGTACATGTAGGCTCCGCCATCGGCGGTGATGTCAACCTCGGCGGCGGTGAGCGTGCCATCTGCCTTTGCGCCCCATTTGGCTTTCATGATGTAGGCGTGCCGCTTATAGTGGCCGATAATGGATTCCTCACGGCTCCAGACAATTTTTACGGGGCGGTGGATGCCGCGCTGATGCAGACGCCAGACGGCCAGCCCCAGCACAATTTGGATAGAGACATCTTCCCGCCCGCCAAACGCGCCTCCCATGGCGGGGTGGATGACGCGCACTTGTTCTTCTTTTAGCCCCAGGGAATGGGCAATTTGCTCGCGCTCTTCGTGCGCCCATTGGCCGGCAGCCACGACTGTGACACGCCCCTCTTCGTCAATGTAGGCCAATCCGGCTTCGGGCTGCAAGTAGGCGTGTTCCTGGACGGGGGTGCGGTATTCGGCCTCGATGATGACGTCCGCCTCGGCGAAGCCTTTACCCACATCGCCTTTGCGGATGCGTTTAGCGTCCATGATGTTGGAGTTTTGGTCGGGATGGAGCAAAAGGGCGTCGTTCTGCGCGGCGGCGACGGGGTCGGTGAGGGTGGGCAAATCCTCGTATTCAACGTGAATCAAGTCCCGGGCGCGTTCGGCGATGGCTTCGCTTTCGGCCACCACAAGGGCCACTTGATCCCCCACAAAGCGGACGCGGTCGGTGTAGGGCTTCTGGCTGCCTGGGCCGCAAAGAACCGGTTGATCGGGCTTCATGAGTCCATATTCATTGACGGGGACGTCTTTGGCGGTGAATACGGCCAGCACGCCATCCAGGGCCTCCGCCGCGCCGGTATCAATAGCTTTCACGATGGCGTGCGGGCGCCGGGCGAAGAGGATTTTCATGTGGGCCTGGTTGGGGAGGTCAATGTCGGCCGGGTATAAGGCTTCGCCGGTTACTTTTGCGCGGGCGTCAATGCGTTTGATTGATTTTCCGATGGCATTCATATTTTCTCCTGATCTTAATAGAACGCAGATGACACGGATGCGGCGGATGAGCGCGGATAAAACAATAAAAAAAATCCGCGAAAATCCGTTAAATCAGCGTAATCCGCGTTCTATTCTTGAGTTCTCTTTTTCTCCAGAGTAATGATGCGGCGCATGATGGCCAGGGAGGTGGCGTAAGTGGGATCCATGCCGTAGTATGAGAGAGTTCCCGCTCCCAGATTACTCCCCTTGTGCAGGGGGGTATCTGAGGCGTAGTGCAAAAGTCCCAGGTCAAAGGGGATTCTGTCGAGGGTGATAATTTCGTCTACGGGATGGCGTTTGGGACGGAACATTTCATAAACCGCCGAAAGGTAGGGGCCGGCTTCCATTTCGATGTCCGTGTATCCCTCGCGGTAGAAGACATCCATATAAGACCGGTTTTGCAGAAATGTTCCCCGCACGGTGACCGCTTTTTGGTTATCTAGCACTGTCCCGTAGTTCAGGTGGGGAGTGACATCCGCTGCTGAAAAAGCCGTGGGGCATAAATACGTGTTCCGGGAGTGTTCATCGTGTACCACGTAGGGGATCATCACGTCCCCGATCACGCCGTTGAGCGTGGCTGCTTTTCCCATGATGTATACACCGAGAATCTTGCCCACGTGCTCGGCGACTTCCATGAGGATGTTGTAGGCCGACAATCCCAGGGGATAGTCAATATTCAGTATCAGAGCGTCACTTTCGCGCAGGAAGCTCAAATCTTCATCATCGCCCGCAACGCGGGGATCAAGCCAGTCAGGGTTAAGCTGCGAAAGGGGAAAGACTTGGGCATCTACATCGAAGAAGTGTTCGCTATCTACGCGGACAATGCCACAGGCGGCCTCATGCTCGCTCCGGCGGGCATAAACTTCAGGGGCATTGGGGCTTTGGAGATATTTCTTGAAAACATAATATAAGAAGTTCTCCTCGCTAGAGGGAATCTGCTGAGATTGGATTTGTCTCCATTCTTCCAGGAGCTGCTCATGACCATCTTGTCGCAAAAATGCTTGGATTTCCTTCTTGTTTTGAAGGGCAAACCCAGAGAGGAGGTTAGTGAGGCTGTGGGTGTTGCTAGAAATAAAATAAATGGGGCGCGATAATAAATCTGGAACAGCTTCGGCAATATTGCTCCACCAGGCATCTGTGGCGCGGTTATATTCAACTAGAGAGCCGCTGAGCAAACGCACTCTAAAACGCTGCTGGTGATCCTTAACTTCCTGTAAACGTGTAGCAAAATCCTGCCCCCAAATTGTGTGCCAGCGTTCCATGTCTTCTACAGATATATTGAGGGCTTCTGCCAGTTTTCGGTAGGCTTTCCACGCTCGGGATGCGTCCCCTCTTAGACTAGTGCGACAAACCTCATCGGGAACGTGTTGCAAGAGACGATGCAATTTATTCCATTCGATTTGATAGGCCGTTAACAAGGGAATAATGTCGTCAATATCGGAGCGACTGGCAATGATGCAGGCCATTAGCTTTTCTTCTTCATTATAAAAGCAGCGGCGGCGCCTGGCCCGCGCGGAAACCGTCTCCCACCGGGTAACATCCCCTACGCCCGTTTGCCGAAAGACGCTCAAGCTTTGCCCCAGGACGACTTCGTCCACATGGCGGACACAATCCGGGAGGCGCAGCAAGGCGTAAATGAAAGCCGACATGTCTGGCGATTCACCTCTGGCGCGGGAATGGAGAAGAGACCCCATCCCAGAATGAACTTCTTCCAAGGTGCGAATCTGAATGGCGTCTGTGGTTCGTAAGAGAGAGTAATATGTTCTCAGATAAAGTTCAACTTCTTCTGAGGCTGTGTAGGGGACTGTTCGTTCCATAGTGTTGGGTATTGGTATACTGGGAAATTGGTATACTGGGAAATTGGTAGACTGGGAAACTGGTGGAAATGTACTCCCCCAGGCTTGGGGGCCGGGGAGCGTATTAGCAAACTGGTGGAAATGTACTCCCCCAGACTTGGGGGCCGGGGGGCGTATTAGTAAACCAATCCACCAATCTACCAATCTACCAACCCATAATCTCGCAAAACAGGAGAAAACTCCCTTTCCAAAGTTTCTTCATCAAAGCCTATCTCGCTCAAAGAGTAAACGTGGTTGCTTTTGTGCTGGCGGGATTCTTCTGTTGCCTCTTGGAGAACGGCAGAAAAATCGTCGTCTAATTCCAGGCCAAATTGATCGTAAAGCTGGGTTATCACTTGTTTGGGATTGGAGACAAACTCAACGAAATCAATGACAGCATACCTATCAGAGGGCAAAGAC
>DAOUWT010000200.1 GCA_030666985.1 Chloroflexota bacterium | reverse complement strand
GGGGAGACAAGCTCCAACTTGGGGGATGGTAAACGCACCAGGTTGGGGCACTCCGCCCCCGTTGCGTCCCCCACCCCCAGGGCCGCGTGGGCCGCCGCGGGGGCAAAAACATCCCTCCCGTGGAAGGTTGACGAGGCATGTCGCGGGTTCGCGATCTCCCACGCACGGGCATCTCCCTCCCCCGCCAGAATGTAGCTGAAGAGGCCGTTATCTGGCCCCACGAAAATTTGCCCCTGGGCGTGGAGAATTATTCCCCGCCGCGACGTCCCCACCCCGGGATCCACCACCGCGAGGAAGACTGTTCCCGCTGGGAAATATGGCGCAGCCTGCCACAAAACGATGGCTCCGCGCTGCACATCCCCCGGCGGCACGGCGTGTGTGATATCCACCAGGGGAATCCCCGGAGCGAGGTTGGCTATGACGCCTTTCATGATGCCCACAAAGGGGTCGGTGAGGCCGAAATCGGTGGTTAGAGCTATAAGTGGCATAGTTGGGTAGTTGGGTAGTTCCCTGTTTTCCTGTTCTCCTGATTCCTGTTTTCCTGATTCCTAATCTCCTAGTCACAAGTCCCTAGCCTAGTTATAATGTTCGCATGATTAATATTCTCTGGCTCATACCACTAGGTTGGGGGTTGGGCGCGATGGTCAACTATTTGGCCGATGTACTGCCCCGCACGCGCCGTTTCTCAGCACCTGTTTGCCCGCGCTGCGAGGAGGGTTTGCCGTGGCATTATACCCTGTGGCCTAAAAAGTGTCAGGCTTGTGGGGAGAAAAGGCTTTCCCACGCTCGAGGTGGGTCGACAGACCCATCGGGCGCGGAATCCAGGGGATCTGCCGATCCCCTTCGAGCTAAAGCCCAGCGGAACACGGTTCCGCCTCGATCAATTAAACGCGCTTGGGTTGTGCTAATCCTGGGAGCGGCAGCCACGTTGGGGTTGTGGCACTATCCCTCAACGCGGCTGGGTTTCGCTGGGGGGCTGGCCTGGAGCGTTTATTTTGGTCTGGTGGTGGTGATAGATATTGAGCATCGCCTCATCCTCCATCCCGTCAGTTGGGTGGGAGCGGTCCTGGGGGCTGGCTTTGGGTTTTCCATGCACGGTCTGTGGCCCACTGTTTGGGGCGGAATGGCCGGATTCGGCATTATGCTGGGTTTGTATTATTTGGGGGAATTATTTCTCAAGTTCCTGGTTCGGGTGCGGGGAGAAGAGACTGACGAAGTCCCCCTCGGTTTTGGAGACGTGAACCTGGCGGGTGTGATTGGCCTGCTGCTGGGCTGGCCGGGGATCACGGCTGGGGTGGTGCTGGCTATTTTGGTTGGGGGTGTGGTGAGCGGGGTGTTTTTGGTGGGGAGTCTGCTCACCCGGCGTTATCAGGCTTATACTGCGCTGCCGTATGGGCCGTTTTTGGCGGCGAGTGCGTTGTTTTTACTATTTCGATAGGACGCGGATGACGCGGATTGGGCGGATGGACGCGGATACAAGCTTTTTTGGGGTGGGTAATGGGCGACTTGAAAGTCGCGTTACGTTATCTATTGGTAGATGTCTAGCTTATCATCTGCGCAAGAGCGCATTTCTAAAATTTCTGCGCTCTCAATTTGGGCGATCTCAGAGCGAAGCTTTTCCACGTCTGAGCCGTGTTCCTTGATGTCAACATAAGCGTAGTCGCTGCTCTCAGAGTAGGTGATTGCTACAGAGGCAATATACCCGTTTGCGTTAGCGAATGCCTTAGTTAATTTAGCCAATTCGCCTTTTTTGTCAGGGAGTTTAACTTCAACGCTTGTGCCAACTTGTGCGCCGCCGGTAATTTCCACAAAGGTTTTCATGACATCGGTGTCGGTGATGATGCCTACTAATTCGCCTTCGCGCATAATGGGAAGGCAGCCGATTTTTTTCTCAAGCATGAACTTGGCCGCGTTGGTGATGGTGCAATCGTCTTCCACGGCGTAAACGGGGCGGGTCATGATATGGGTCATGGTCACTTTCTCGAGGAGCGAGGCCATTTCGTAGACACTGAGGGTGGTGACAGGTGAAGGTTCAGCTTCGAGCATGTCGGAGTGGGTTACAATCCCGACTAGTTGGTCTTTTTTGTTCATAACGGGCAGGTGCTTGATGCCATTGGCTTTCATAGTTCTGAGAGCTTCGTTATAGGAAGTTCTGGGGGAAACAACAATAGGGTTAGGGGTCATTCGACCTTTGACACGCATGGTATATGCTCCTTTTTTAGGTAATTGGGGTAAACGTTTTTCTATATCACTGGCTTTAATTAGCCATTGACCACGGTACTTGCCGCCAACTTTTTGAGCACCTACTTGCTCAGCGGCCACTAACTGGCGGATACGGGCAGTGGTCACACCCAATTTCTCAGCGGCCTCTTTGGTTGAAATCCATTCTTTTTTATCTTTCATAACAGCTCCTTGTTGTAATTGGTCACTCCCCCATGTAGGGCGAATTGGTAATTCGCCGTCGAAATGGCATTTCGACCTACATTTGAGGGGAAGTGTGACCGATTACTCCTTGTTAGTATGAATTTACGCGAGCGTAAGGGTATTATACTCTTTCGCTTGCGTAAGTCAAGGGCAACAAGTAGGTAGTCCAGGGCAATCGCATATGGGGACTAAACCCATTCCTTTTCCTGCTCGAGATGGGTCGGCAGCCCCATCGGGTGCGGAATCCAGGGGAACTGCCGTTCCCCTTCGAGCAGTGAGACAACAGTTTCTTCTCTAATCAATGCCATATGCAATCGCCCTGGTAGGTAGTTGTTAGTCGTGTAGTCACATTTGGAAAAAACACAATTTAAAACTGATCGAGACGGAAAGGTATTCTGTTATTCTTGCCTAAAACCTGCGCCGGGGACGGCGCAATTAGCAGGGGAGCAATGAGCGGAAATTGATGGTTTAACGGGTCAGTTTATTCGGTATGCTGTGTTACAATACAGGCGGTGCGACGCAATTCTCTAAACCAGAACTCGTGGTGCGTGTTACGGAAAGAGTCCCCTGTTATGTCGCTGCGAGGAATGTTTTTGTGACGTGGCAGCCTCCCGGTCAACAATAGAACAGTGAAATCAGGGAGATTGCCACACCTCCAAAAAACGGAGGTTCGCAATGACATAAGGTTAATGGAAAAGTGTTCACTAATTTATAACTCTTTTTGAACCATCCCAGAATTTCCTAACTTAATAGGTGTCATTGATGAAAAAATATATTACTCATATCTACCTTTTTTTGGTCTCAATTGAAGGTATTTTTGTAGCCCAGAACATGCTGCGGTCTTATTTTGGGGCCGGGCTTGCTCTTCGGCAATCGGCTAAATTCTCGGCTTTGCTAGGCGGCGTCATTTTATTGGTCATTGCCAGCCTGGGAGCTTTGCTATTCTTTTGGAAGATGCCCAAAGCTCAACGTAATTTTGAAGAGAATGTATCTCGCGGAAAATGGTTTCGGGGATTAGTGTTGCTGTTCGCGTTGGTTTCTGGTTTTAGCTTCCAACATTTTACAGTCCTTAGTATTTCTGACAGCATGTATCCCCAATATGTTTCACATGTAAAAGCACTTGTTTTGTGGATAGTGGTTATTGGGGCACAAAGTTTGGCGGCATTATTTGCAATTCAAATAAAAAAGGGATTTGCTTTTTCCGCTCCACGCTGGAAAAGTTTAGGATGGATGCTTCCGTTTTTGCTTTTGCTCATTCTTTGGGGATTGTTTTGGATAACGGGGTATGGATATTCAGATCGGGTTGAATATGGCAACTTCCATAAAGCTGGTGCTCCCATTGTGGGGATTCAGGTTTTAGTTGCTTGGATAATCACAATGGGGCTTGCTTTATGGCTGGGCGGGGAACAAGAGGGGAGGTGGCGGAACTTTTTGAAGAGTGAGCTTTTGATATGTATTGTCCTGTGGGCTTTGGCTTTCACTCTTTGGGTCTCGGCTCCCTTCGATACTAATTGGTTTATCGACATCCCCCGCTCACCTAATTTTGAGTTCTACCCAAATTCTGATGCTTTGTCTTATGATCTCCCGGCCCAGCGATTATTAGTAGGGCACGGCATGGGAACTGAAAAACGTCCCATGCACTCTTTATTTTTGGCTTTCTTACATATTATTGGGGGGATAGATTATATCCCAGTCTTGTGGATGCAGCTGGTTGTTTTAGCTCTTTTTCCTGTTTACCTGTATAAGATAACGAAAGAATTACATCATCGCTTTTCGGGCATTTTGGTTGCCTTTTTGTTCATCATGCGGGAGCGGACTAGCATCCTCTTAGGTGATACCATCACAACCACACATGGGAAATTGTTGATGACCGACCTGCCTGCTACATTGGGAGTGACAATTTTCTTATATTTCATTATAAAATGGCTCCGAGACCCAGAAAAGCATAAAGTTGCTCCTCTGGCAGCGGGAGGGGTAATGGGTTTCTTCATTTTGGTTCGTTTTGAGATACTCTTCATGGTACCGTTTGTTGCCTTTGGGGCACTCTTTGTATTGCGACATCGCTTAAAGTCTTGGGGCAGGGGAGTTGCTCTGATAACCCTAGGAATTATGCTCATGCTGGCTCCCGAGGCAGGTCAGAACTGGGCCAAAACAGGAGAAATTTATGTAGGCACCTGGGGAAGTGTAGGCTCGATTAGTGAAAAGATTAAAAATGGAATCGACTTCTACTTCTCAGAAGAAGATGACCAAGAACAAGGATTCGTGCCCTTGGAACAAGGTCTAACACGCAAAGGCGGCGCAGCAGATCCCATAGAAATTTCTTCTGGCAGTCAAACAAGCGGCGGAGGCGTATTGAGTGCTATTGTGCAAACCCCTCTTTTTTCTGATGATATAAACGTCCTAGATGCGACACTCAATCATTATTTTCATAGCCTGGAAGAATCTGTTTTCTACTTACCAAATACGTACCGGGCTTTTTTTCAAACCAGGCAATATTGCGTGGATCGCAGTGAGAAACAAATGGTAGAGGAATGTTTGCTCGAACAATATGTCAGGGATTTGCCGTTTTGGTGGCGGGAGTGGGATGGCGATTTGCCACCGCGTTCCTTTCTTCCTGTGCTAAAGATACTTTTTTTGATTTCGGTGGGGCTGTGGGCCGTGTGGAAGCGAGGCCCTTACCTGGTACTGATACCTTTCTTGGCCTTTCAAGCTCATATCCTGGTTTACCTGATCGATACGGAGCGCATGATGACCGGGGGAAGGTTTCTCCATCCCGTTGACTGGATAACGGGCATGTTTTACGGGATTGGTTTATT
>DAOUWT010000369.1 GCA_030666985.1 Chloroflexota bacterium | reverse complement strand
GACAGTTTAGAAGGTATTGTTCAGAAGTATTAATTTTTAGCTTATGTCACTGCGAGGAGCGTCTTTTGCGACGTGGCACGCTCTGCGCCCCCTTGTGGGGTTCTCCCCGTTAACAATAGCACAGTGCAGTCAGGGAGATTGCCGCGCCGGACAAGCATCGGCTCGCAATGACATCAAATTTGAAATATGATATTGTCAAAGTATGACCTAATAAAAGTCATTATATAAGGAGAAGCTATGGACAACAAAGAAGTTATTTCCCGTGTAGAAAAAGATCAGGTAAAATTTATTTCCCTCCAGTTCACGGACGTAAATGGAGCCGTAAAGAGCGTGGATATTACCCCTCAGCGTTTGCCAACAGCTTTCGAAGATGGAGTCTGGTTCGATGGCTCTTCCGTGGAGGGCTTTGCCCGCATTCAGGAAAGCGATATGCGCCTGGTACTCGATCCTGATACCTACGTAGTATTGCCTTGGAGCAATCCTGAGCTAAAACGCGCCCGCGTTTTTTGCGATATCTACCGCCCCAATGGGGAGCCTTTTGCCGGCGACCCGCGCGGGACGCTGAAGCACGCCCTAAAGCGGATCGAGGAACAAGGATGGACGTTTAACATCGGCCCAGAACCGGAGTTTTTCCTCTTCAAGCGCAATGGCCCTAAAGGCATTCACCCTGTCCCCTACGACGTCGGCGGCTACTTCGACTTCTCCTCGCGGGATGAAGCGACACAAGTTCGCAACGAGCTAATGTATGCTTTGGATGCCATGGGCCTAGATGTGGAAATGGGACACCACGAGGTCGCTCGCGGCCAGCACGAAATTGATTTTAGTTACGCAGACGCTTTGCGGGCCGCCGATAACGTGATCACCATGAAATATACCGTCAAGGCTATTGCTGCCAAATATGACTTGATCGCGTCCTTTATGCCTAAGCCAATCTTTGGCGTAAATGGTTCGGGGATGCACTGTCACCAATCCTTGTTCGATGCCGATGACAACAACCTTTTCTATGACGCCGAAGACGAGAATCACCTCTCGGAAATGGCTTATGGGTTTATTGCCGGGCAACTAAAACACGCCCGCTCCATGTCCGCGGTCATTGCCCCCACGGCGAACTCATACAAACGTCTGGTTCCTGGCTATGAGGCTCCGGTTTATATCGGATGGGCGCAAATCAACCGTTCCGCGCTTATCCGTTTGCCGCGCCACACAAAGGGACGGAGCAAATCCGTTCGCCTGGAACTGCGCTGCCCCGATCCTACGGCTAACCCATATCTGGCGTTTACCGCCATGTTGGCGGCAGGTTTGGATGGCATCGAGAATGACATTCCTTGCCCCGCGCCTCTCAATAATGTAAATATCTACGATTTGGATGAAAAAGAACGCAAAGACAAGGGAATCGACTCCCTGCCAGGTTCGTTGGCTGAGGCCATGCATGAATTTGAAGAGAACACTATTATCAAAGATGCTTTGGGCGAGGCAATCTGCCGTGCCTTTAGCCGTGCCAGATGGGCTGAGGTGGATGAGTACCGCACCCGTGTCACGGATTGGGAGGTGCAGCGTTACCTAGAAGTGGCGTAGGTGGGGGATAGGGGGGGAGGGGAGGCCAAAGCGGGGCGCGGACGCTGGGGGGTGGGGACGCCGAAGCGAGGCGCGGACGCTGGGGTGAGGGGGTACCTATCCCCGGCGATTCACCACGCCCCAAGGTTTTTCACTTCCCCCCCTTGCTCTTCCCCTCACTTTTGTCTCCCCCAATCCCCCACCGCTCCACGTCCACCAATCTCCCAACCTCCAATATCCAATATCTAATCTCCACTCCCCGGCGTAACATAAATGAGCGGCAGGCTGAGCAGCGTCATCCCGTATTTGACGATCAGGTTGATCAGGAAAATCTCCCACACCACACCCCAGGGCAGCACCCCCGCGAAGGCCCCCACCGCGAAGATGGCGTTATCCACCGGCACGCTGACGCTGTTGCTGGTGAGGACACGCGCCCATTGGTAGCGCTGGGTGACTTTGGTCACGAACCATTCATAAACCTCTGTATCTACCAACTCACTGACCACCTCGGCGGCAATGGATGCGGCCACAATCCGCCAAACGGGGGCCAAAATAGCCGTAAACTCGGCTCCAAATCCCCAAGAGGGATCGCTGGGCACGACGGCGGCCCATCTCAAATAGAGAGCCATGAAGACATTGATCACACCGGCAGCAATGATCAAGACTTGGGCGTTGCGTTTCCCCAGCACTTTGTGGACGATGTCGCGCAGGGTGAAGGTGATGGGATAGATGAACGTCCCCATATCCACCGCCAACCCGGCCACCACTCCAATTTTAAGGCTGGCAATATCCGAGAGCATTTGGGCGGCGATATAAGTTGCCACAACGATCACGGCAATTTTTGGTATTATAGAAGAGGATTTATCAGATGACATAAGGACTCCTTTCGGGGATTCCAAGAAAATGTGTCCCAAAACTCGTGTTGCGTCCCCCTACGGGGATGCTTCGCGATGTTGCGTATTTCGTAAATAGTTCTCTACGCAATGCAATACGAACTGGGATGATTTAAATCTTGGAACATACACTATAAAAATGTTCTCACTACGCTCGAGCAGGATCGGCAGATCCTGCGGGTGGAGTCCGGAGAACTGCCGTTC
>DAOUWT010000172.1 GCA_030666985.1 Chloroflexota bacterium | reverse complement strand
TTTTGATTGACCCACTCCGGCTTGACAATAGGCTCACCTTTAACTTTCACCCAGCCGCGGCCAAAAGCCTGAATCTCCAAAGCTGGAGGCACAGCAGCCTCACTACTCGCAGGAGGACAAAACTGGCGGCGCAGTTGAGGAAGCCCTTCTTCAAAATGTATAACTTCTTCTAACAAACGAGAGGCCGGTTTTTCTACCTCCGGGAAAGTTTGGATATCTTCTAAAAACTCCTTCATATCCCGCCCAGCGCTCACCAGGGGATAAAGGCTTTCCAGGCTCGCTCCATTTTGAAAAACTTCCGCCAGGTGCATACGGGCAGCATCCTGCTCGCCGAGGGTGTTCTTTGTATAAGCGAGATACAAACCCGTCCGGGCCATCTCGACCCGCTGTCCCCCTAACCGAAAATCCTCCACAGCCGCGTTGAAAGCACGGGCTGCTTCCTCGTACTCGCCTTGTGCCAGGGAAATTCGACCGCTTTCCAGTTGCCAAAGCCCTCTTTCGTAACTCGAACCACTCTCTTTGATGAAGCGTTCCACCTTAATAAGATTCTGACAAGCATTGGTAAATTCCCCTTTTTTACGCGAGAGCTTAGCTTCAACCAGTTCAATATAAATCAACAAATATTGCTCTTCAGTTTGCCTGGCTATCTCTTTGGCTTGCTGGTATCGTTCTCGGGATTCGCTATACAAATTGAGATCGCAAAGCACGTCCCCCAGGCTAGAGAGAGCGAAGGCTTCAATTCGCGTGTAAGCACTTTTCGCAGCGCATTCCCGGGCTTTGAGAAGAAAAGTTCTCGCTTGCAGCAAATCCCCTTTTAGATGCGTTAAGACGCCAAGATTATTATACAAATTTGCCTGGTGAGCAATATTATTTATTTTTCGCCACAAAGCTAAAGCTTGTTCGTAATGTTTAAGGGCTGAACCATATCGTCCGATCTGCATGTAAACAAAGCCAAGGTCCAGATGGACCAAGGCAGCATTCTTTTCATCCTCCAAGAGATGGTAAGACTGAATGGATTGTTCCAGCGGGTAAGTTGCCTCGATAGCTTGCCCCAAACTGAGTAGAGCCATCCCCTTGGCTCTAAGGGCTTCAGCCTGAGAAAGAAGGAAGTCCTTCTCCGTCCTACTCATACCTAAAGCTGCCTCCGAATCCACAAGCGAATCCTGATATTTTCCTAAGAAGCGATGTGCAGTAGCTCGCCAGACAAGAGAACGGGCAAGGCCTATGATGTTTTCAGTATCTCTAAACAAACGAATGGCCTTGTCTAATAAGGAAACCCCTTTCTCTACCTCCCCCAGCATCACCGCCGCGCCACCACGAAGGGAAAGCAGTTCGGGGTCATCCGGTAAGACATTTGCTGGTAAATTATCTATCCAACTTGCCAATGTCGATAAACGTCCGGCTTTCCCCAAATCAAACCCAACTCGCTTGATGAATCGAGTACTGACTTCCTGTTCCCCCAGCCGCTGACATACGGCATACGCCCTCTCCCACTCCCCGCGTTCGGCGTAGACGTCCACCAAGCGGCGCAAGATACGCTTTTCCTCTTCCGGCTCGTGTTTTACCAGTTGCGCTTGCAAGAAATCCCGGAAAAGATGATGGTAGCGCAACCACATCCCCCTCTCCCCAACCGGCTGCACAAAGAGATTGTGATACATTAGAGCAGCCATCAACCCAGCCCAACTTTCCCCCACAGGAGCTTCCCCCAAAACGGCTTCGCAGAATTTCTCGTTGAATTCTTCTAGCAGGGAAGTGTGGAGCAAGAACTCCCGCACCGGCGCTGATTGCTGGTCCAAGACCTGCTGGGCCAGATAATCATATAAATCCACACCCGAGACCCGGGTCACGCGCAACCGGTCTTCCATGCCCTGCCACATAGTCTCCGCAGAAAGCAGCAAGCCCGTAATCCAGCCTTCGGTCTCACTGGCTAATTCTTGGGCCTTTGCGTCCGATATGGTTTGGTGGTAATTCTGGTGCAATAGTGTTTTGATCTCTTGAGGCCGAAAAGCTAACTCTTCGAAGCTGAGTCCCTTGACCTGGGAACGCCCCACCAGCAAGGGTAAGTCAGGGAGGCTCAACAAGGTCCGAGAAGCAATCACGAGATGAACATTCTCATCCATTTCCTGACCAAAACGGCTGACAAAGTAATTGACCCCCTCACTATCATCAACAAGATGATAATCATCGAGAACAACCACAAAATGCTCCGAGATGTTCTCATAAGCATCGTTGACAATTGTCGTTAGCAATCGACCAATATCCAAATTCGCCTGAGATACACCTTGCAGGACGGATTGTGAGTTCTTCCCAAATTCCGGGAAGTGTTGTTGGATAGAAGCGATAAAATAGGCGAGGAAACGCTGCAAGTCTTGGTCCAAGGGATCCAAAGCAAACCAGCAAACAGGATAGTCAACCTGATGAGCCAAGTCCACCAACAGTGAAGTCTTCCCATAACCGGCCGGCGCGGCAACCAGGGTCAACCGGTAATCTAACAAGTCATCTAATAACTCAAGCAAACGCTCTCGGGAGAGTAAATCGGGACGACGTCGCGGCAGGAGAATTTTAGTTTGGGTCACAGTGGTATTCATGATTCACTCAGATTGGTAGTAAGTGGGCAAGTGGCAAGTTGAAAATCGTAAGGAAGTTCCAGATGAATAATCATCCCAAATTCCGTGAAGCGTGATGCGTAAAACGTGATAAAACCCTTCACGCATCACGTTTCACGTCTCACGGTGGGGTAATTTATTTTCTAGACATCCCTAAGCTGGTCAATTTGCCTCCCACGGGAAGTATACCATCAATATCGCAACTTTCTCCTACCCCCTCCTCTCCGAAGGCTCTAATGTGAACACAAGCACCAATCCCACCGCCAAAAAAGCGGACGTTATCCCAAAGAGTACCGTGTAAGAGGTTGATTGCAAAAGCCAGCCGCCCAAGGTGGGAACCAGTGTCATCACCCCCATAACGGTATTACCCAAACCAACATACATAGGACGCCGGTCTGCGGGCGCGATCTCTAATAAATAATTGAAAAAGCCCAACACCCAAGAAGACTGCATAAAGCCCAGCATCACATACACAAATGGATAAACGCCAACCAACCAGTCACTGCCCGCAAAATGGACTATCATCGCGAAAAGCGGGGACCCCATAGCGGCAATCCCGCCCATGCGAATGACAAAACGCGGCCCCCAGCGGTCACTGACGAGGCCAAAGACCACTCCGCCGAGGGCTTTCGCCAATGTCTGAGCAGCCACAAAACTTCCCACAATCGACACGGGAAGACCCAACACGTCCACTGCGTGCCCAACGTAAAAAGGAATGGCTAAACCTATCATCCCGATTAGAAGCCGCGCAACCACCCAGCGTCTAAAAAGAGGATCCTCACGCAAAGGGGTCAGCAACCCGTCTTTTTGCCGCTTTTCCGCCTTTTCGCTGGGGGCATCCGCCAAAGGCTCGCGCACCGATCTCAAGGCAATTATCGAAGGAATAAAGACCACGCTCGCCAGGGCAAAAATCAGGGCGTAATTAGAGGGAAAAGGCAAACGAGGGTTGCTCAAAATGGCCGCTACGGCCACTCCCACGCCAAGCCCGGCTACGCCGCTGATAAGTTGCGCGGTTCCCAACAAACGCCCCCGCTGCTTTACCGGAATAGCCTTCGCCATAATATCGAACCAGGCCACGGCGGTAACACTATCGCTAAAGGCAAACAGTGCCAAAAAACTAAAAAATAAAACCATCATAGCCGTAGGATGATTGCCTAATCCCGCCCACAATGCCAAGGCAATTCCCAAAAACAAAGCGCGTCCCCATATACCCGTTACCATATACGGTTTCTTGCGCGGTTTATCGACAATTAGACGCGCCGTCACAAGTTGGGGCAACAGCCAAAATCCGTTGAACACCGTCCCTATCAATCCCACCACGAGCGACGAATTGGTAAACTGGCGCACAAAGGATGGCAACACGCTGTTAGGGTCAAAAAAAGCAAACGCTACCCCAAAACAAGTCGCGTCTATCAGGATGACGGTGAAATTCCAGCGGTAATTAGGAGGGTGTTGGGGGGATTTCGTGAGCATGGGGGGCAGGGGAGCGGGGGAGCAGGGGAGCGGGGGAGCAGGGGAGCAGGGGAATTGAGGGACGTATTACCCGTTACCTAGTCACCTGATTCCTGATTCCCTGATTCTCTTACTCAAGGTGTACGCTGTGATGCTCCTCTAAAATTTTCAGCGTGCGCTGGATTTCGGCGCGGCGGCGTTCGGGGGGCCAGGCCAGCTCCTCTCCGACGGCGTCGGCCACCTCGTCGAGCAGGGAGGGTGAGAGTTGGCCCAACATGGCCAGGAGTGAACGCCGCAGGATAAGGTCGTCCAGGTGGGTGATCATTTCGTGGCGGGTTAGGCAGGTTATTTCATAGTGACTATACGAAGGATGGGTTTCAAGGGGCCAATCCTCGCCCTCGGCGATGAAGCGGGCAATTGCTGCGGCCCGTGTCCCGTAGCGGGTGAGGAGCGTCTCCAGGCGTGGGAGGGGCAGGCCGCTCCCCAGATGCAAATCCTCCAACCAGGCCTGGCGATCCGCCTCCCCACGGGGATAACCATCCCCCCCGCCGATGGCCAAGCCACGGGTGCTTTGGTATCTGTCACGGGCCAGGAAATCCAGGGCCTTATCCGCCACTTCCTCCCCAAAAGCGCGGAAAGATGTCCATTTCCCCCCCACCAGCGACCAAATTGGGAATTCAAGCCCATCCCCCGGGGGCAAGGTTTCGATACTGTGATCGCGGCTGACCTGACCGGCCCTGGCGGCATCCGAAGCGGGCAGGGGGCGCACGCCAGAGAAACGGAAGACGATTTGCTCGCGCCTGACCTCGATATCCGGGAAGACGATGGCGAGCATGGTGATGAAGTAATCTACCTCTTCTTCTGTGCAGCGGGCCTCGTCGGGGTCGTCTATGTAGAGGTCGGATGTGCCCACCAGTACTTTATCTTCCAAGGGGAAAATGAGCACAATGCGCCCGTCGTTGTTCTCGAAGAAGAATTCTTTGCCCTGCAGCGCGGCGTGTAATTCTGGGTGGTCTAGGACGAAGTGAGAGCCTTTGGTACCGCCGATGAAATCCGTCTCGCGGCCCAGGGATTGGTTGGCAAGGTCTATCCAGGGGCCGGCGGCGTTGATGACGAGTTGGGGGTAGACTACGTACTCCTCGCCGGTTAGCTCGTCCAGCAAAATGACGGCGTCTTCTTCGGCCTCCACGGCGGTGAGATAATTGGCTGCGTGGGCGTGGGGTGCGCTGCGGTCAACGTCGTGCAGGAGGTCAATGCAAAACCGCTCCGGGCAGGAGATGGAGCCATCAAAATAGCGTGCGACGCAGAGGATTTTGGGGTTCAGGCGGGGGTATTCTGCCAAGGCTTTTTTTCTACACATGAATTCATGCTTGGGGACGGTTCCTTGGCGGCGGGTGTAGGCGTCGTAAACCATGAGACCGATTTTAATGACCAGCGCACCGCGTTCGGAGGGTTTATCCATTAGGCCCACAAATTTCAGGGGCGCATTCAAGAGGCCTGAAAACCATTTGAAGATGGGGATCACTGTGGGGAGGGGTTTAACGTAGTGGGGAGCGTTCTCAATGAGCAAGTTGCGCTCCTGAACGGCTTCCCGCACGAGGCGGAATTCTCCGTTCTCTAAGTATCTCACGCCGCCATGCACCATGTGAGAAGAGGCCGCGCTGGCCCCGGAGCAAAAATCGTCCCGCTCCACGAGCAGAACGTCTACGCCTTGGATGGCCAAATCGCGATAGGTGCCAATGCCGTTGATTCCCCCTCCGATGACAAGGACCGAAACGTTGGGGTTCTTGTCAATATATTCAAGTGTCTCTGTGCGATTCATGCTGTCTCCTGTGTCTTTCGTAAAATCAACATCGAATGAAAACAATCGGGGACACGGATACCATATTGATGTACGAGATGCGAGGTGCGAAGTGCGAGTTGCGAGTGTGCGAGTGGCGAGTGGCGGGTCAATGTCATTAAGCTTGGCTATTACTCATGTC
>DAOUWT010000147.1 GCA_030666985.1 Chloroflexota bacterium | reverse complement strand
CCCTATCCTCCACACAAGTTCAGAAATTGTACCATGCCAACAGAACTACGAATCTTAACAAATTCACGAATAAACCCTGGTAACATTTTCATTTGGTAGAACAAGCCGCCCTTAGTAACATTATCATTTGACTTGACACGGTGGACCTCCCCCCAGCCCCCTCCTTGACTTCCTCCCCCCCTAACTATACAATAAGAGCACCATGGAAGAGACTAAAAATCCCCCAATTACATTTATCCAGCGCCGTGTAGTACCCGCGATTGTCACCGTCTATGTGATGGTTGCCGCTCTTACCTATCTCGCGGCGCCGGTCTTGGCCTACACTTGGCTTCAGACCCCTTTTCTGGGGGCGTTCATGGAGCATTCGCTAGTTTTCATCGGTGCAGGCCCTGAACGTCCCTCCGCCTGGGAGACACTTGACCTGGACGAAGCTCCTCACACTTACCAACTGCTCACAATAGATGACCAAGAAGTTTCGAATGTCTGGGACGTGCCGGAAATTTTGGGAGAGCATGAGGCTGGGGAGAGCGTGGAACTAACTGCCCGGTCACTCGCCGGTCTCGAAACCTCCCTCGAAGTTGAGTTACAAATTTTCCCATCCGGAGCTATTACCAAATTCCTATACATCCCCTATGGGGTTGGCTTGATATTTTTGGTCAGTGCAATATGGGTCTACCTTCAAAGGCGATCCTCTGAAGATGGGCGTTCTTTCGTGGTTTTTTCGTCGTCCATTGCTATTCTCACTGGTTCTTTATTTGACCTTTATACAACTCATTACCTGACCTATTTTTGGTGTTTCTCGCTTGTCATTGTGGGTGCGGCGGCCATAGATTTGGTACTGGTATTCCCGCAGAAGCTCAAAAAGTTGGAGCGTTATACCTACCTACAGTGGATTGGATACCTGCCTGCCTGGGGATTGTTTTTTTACATCTTCCCAGCCTTGTTCAACACCTCCCGTCCCTTTGCTTACTTTCCCCGTTGGCAAATGGCTTATGTTTTTTCCGGGATAGCCACCTTCCTGTTTTTGGTAGTGATTGCCTATCGCCGTTATACCTCTCCCTCTCCGGTTGTCCGCCAGCAGTCGCGGGCCATTTTATGGGGAACTATTTTTTCCTTCAGTCCTATCTTGATATGGATCGTCCTTCAAATCCCCAAAGCGGGAGCTATTTTCAACCCCCTCTTATTTCTCCCTTTTGGACTTTTCCCCTTGGTCGTGGGATACACCATTTTACGTTATCGCGTCTTGCAAGCAGATTACATATTACAACAAAGTGTGCTCTATGCCTTACTTGCCGTGTTGATCGTGGGAGGATACGCAGCTATAGTGAGCGGGATGAGCATCCTTGTGGGGAGAGCGCTTTCCCCAACCAACCCCCTCCTGGTGGGAGGGTTAGTCTTGTCTCTGGCGTTGGTGCTAAACCCTCTCCGTCTGAGATTGCAACAATTAGTGGAAATTGCTTTTTTCAGAAGCGGACAAGCCTATCAAGATTATCTTCAGGCATTCACCAGAAATCTGACCGATGCCATTAAAGTGCAGGACATTGTCGCCTTGCTCCGTGAAAACATCAACCAGAGCCTTTCTCCCCAACCCCTTCACATTTTCATCTATGACCCAGTCCGGGAAGATTATGGAGCGGGGAATGACGAAGGTGGAAACACAACCACCGACATCCGTTTTTCAGCCAGTGGGGCCTTAGCGCAAACCCTTTCTAACCAAAATGTATACCTCTACATTCAAGACCCGGCCCAGTGCCCAGAAGTTCTCCGCCCCGATCAGCCGCGCATGGCCCTGACAGGCGCTCGATTATTCGTTCCCATCCCCGGCAGAGGCGACCGCACCCTGGGGTGGTTGGGGCTTGGGGCGCGTCGTTCCGGAGAGCCATACAATGCTCAAATTATAGACTTTTTGGAGAAGCTTAGCGATCAGGCCGCTCTGGCTTTGGAGCGTGCTCAGGTTGTCTCGGACCTGGAACGACGAGTTGATGAAATGAACATCTTTGCTCGTGTGGCCCAGGGTGTAAATATCACCCCTAGCTTTGATGATGTTTTGGAGTTGATCTATGCCCAAACCGTCCGCTTAATCCCCGCCCAGGATTTTTTCATAACTCTATATGATGAAAGGCGGGATAATTTTTCGTATGCCTTTTACCTCGAAAACAACATGCGGCTATTAGCACACGAGAATATGCCTTTGGAGGTGGAAAGCCTGGCTCAACTCATCGCTCGCCAGACTTCTGCGCTCGTTACCAACGATTACGAACAGGAAAGTTATTCCCGTGGTGTTTCTCCCGCTGTAGAAGGTGTGTTTGCCTGGATGGGCGTTCCCCTTAACGTGGGCGGTGATACGATAGGTTCTTTGAGTTTGGGAAGCCGTGATTTAGCTGTCATATATACAGAAGCCCAGCGCGATTTGCTACAATCCATTGCTGATCAGACTGCGGGGGCAATTACTAAAGCCCGTCTTTTACGGGAAATGCAGCTCAGGGCACGCCAGTTGAATATTCTGAACGAGGTAGCTCGCAGCCTTACCTCGACACTTGAGTTGGGACCCCTTCTGTACCAAATTCTAGAAAGTGCGGCCGAGATCCTTGACGCAGAAGCGGGAACTTTGTTTCTAGTAGATGAAGATACCCGCGAATTGATTTTCGAGGTGGTCATTGGCCCAGTGGCGGATGAACTAGTGGGAAACAGGCTGCCCCCCAGCACAGGACATGTTGGGCGCACAGTTGATACCGGCCAGGCCAGTATTGTCACCAACGTACATCTCACGGAAGCATGGGCCAAGGCCCCAGATAAAGATACCGGTTTTCAAACCCGTGACCTTTTGATTGCCCCCATGGAATCAAAGAATGAGATCATCGGCGTCATCGAACTCATCAACAAACATGATGGAAGCCCTTTTAACCGTGGCGACCAAGAATTGTTGACCTCTTTTGCCAGTCAGGCCGCCATTGCCATTGATAACGCTCGCCTTTATACCCAGACAGACCAAGAATTAGCTGCCCGCGTGAAGGAACTCTCCACCATGCAGGAGATTGACCGGGAATTGAACGCTAGCCTGGATATTGAGCGAGCCATGTACATCACCCTCCAGCAGGCCCTACACCAAACTGACGCTGACGCCGGGTTTGTGGGGATCGTTCGGGAAGAGCATATCCAAATTATGGCTTCCCAGGGCTACGATGGTGAGCTAGAAGAGTATCTTGGAGTGGGAATGCCTTTGGAACTCCCCTACTTCCAGCAAACCACTCTCTCGGGAAAGTTGCAACAGGTGCTCGCCCCAGAGAAGGGCGGCTTGTTGGCCAATGCCCAATGCCATGTCACAGTCCCCATTAGTCGGGAAGCTGATGTAATTGGGATATTGATGTTAGAACGCAAGCAAGACACCCCCTGGGAAGAAAATGCCTTAGCTTTCCTTTCCCGATTGAGCGATCATGCTGCCATTGCCATCGCCAACGCCCAACTCTACACCGAAGTGCAAGACGCTAATAGCGCCAAAAGCGAATTCGTCTCCTTTGTTTCCCATGAGTTGAAAACTCCCATGACTTCTATTCGAGGATATGCTGATTTATTGCTCAAAAGAGCAGTGGGAGATATCAATGAAAACCAAGAGAACTTCTTGCAGACCATTCATAGCAACGTTAACAGGATGGCAATTCTAGTTTCAGACCTCGCCGACATCTCCCGCATCGAGAGCGGTCGTCTTCAGCTCGACTTCAAGGCCGTAGCGCCTAGAGTAGTGGTTGATAGTGTAATTCGTTCCTTCCGCGCCCAAATCGAAGAGAAAAACCAGAAACTTTCAGTAGAAATCCCCGAAGACCTTCCTCTCGTATGGGGAGACCAAGTTCGTTTGGTTCAGATACTAACGAACCTAATTAGTAATGCTCACAAGTACACGCCGTCTGAAGGAGAAATTTTTATAAAAGGGGAACGCGCCGATGAGGTAGTTCATTTCACTGTGACAGACTCGGGCACGGGGATTCCTGAAGAGGATCAGCCAATGATATTCAGCAAATTCTTCCGCACAGAAGAGGCTAAAGCGGGCGAAGCTCCAGGGACGGGCCTGGGATTGAACATCACGCGCAATTTGGTAGAGATGCAGGGCGGCCAAATTTGGTTCGAGAGCATCCACGGCCGGGGGACAACCTTCCGCTTCACCGTTCCCGTAGCAGAAACGGCGTGAGGTGCGAGTAACGAGTTAGGAGTTGCGAGGGGCGAGTTAGGAGTTAGGACAATTCCCCGCTCAGAGGGGTAGCAGGCGGCCAATCGTATTGACCGTCTTGCGCCCCAAACCGCCCAATTCAATTGGGCTTCTACCCTTGTTTGGGCTTCTACCCTTGTTGACACATATGCCCCCGCTCCCAATTTCCCAATTTCCCAGTTTCCCAGTTTCCCAATCTCCAATCCCCAATCCCCCCTAAATCTGAAATTGCCCATCCTTATAAAGCAACTCCCCATCCACGCGGATTTCGCTATCCTCTTGAACGTCGCAAATGAAGTCCCAGTGGATGCTGGATTTGTTCTTGCTGCCTGTTTCGGGGTAGCCGGCCCCCACCGCCATGTGGAAGGAACCACCAATTTTCTCGTCGAAGAGGATGCTCTTGGTAAATTTCGTGATCCCGTAGTTGGTGCCGATGGCGAATTCGCCCAAGTAACGCGAGCCTTCGTCGGTGTCTAGCTGCGAAATCAGGTACTCTTCATTCTTTTTCGCGCTGGCTTGCACCACTTTCCCGTCTTTGAATTCTAGGCGCACGCCCTCTACCTCGCGGCCACCCGTAATAGCAGGATAAGTGAACTCCACCCACCCGTTGGCAGAATCTTCCACCGGGCCTGTGAACACTTCCCCGCTAGGCATGTTTTTCTTCCCATCCGAGTTGATGAATGTACGCCCTTCAATAGAGAGCGTTATATCGGCATTGGGGCTTTTAACAATAACTTCCTTTTTCCCCTTCAACCAATCTACAATCACTTGTTGCTCATCGTGAATATTTTGCCAAGCCCTGATAGGATCATCTTGGTCGACAAAAGTAGTGCTGAAAACAAAGTCGGCATACTCATCTAAGCTCATGTCAGCTTCTTGGGCATAGGCCGGGCAGGGATATTGAGTGCCGACCCATTTTAGAGCGCCCTCAGCGGAGCGTTTCATGTAGGTTGCCATCAACTCCCGGCGGGCTAGCTGGGAAATTTGCTGCTTGGCGGGGTCAATGCTCGTGAGGGAGCGGGTGTTAGCGGTGGCTATAATAGCTATTGAGGCATCTATTTCATTTACGCTCAATTTTTCTAGCGGGGAAACCCATTCCAATTGTTCGTCGCTGGAATATTGGAACCTGGCTTTACTTAAATCATCGCTGCCCATCCGGACGGTGGGGTAGCCGCCAGCTTCCAGAACGGCCCGGTACACCTCGCTAATGAGCGGCTCGGCGATGTGGTTTCCACGTATCAAGACCCATTCTCCAGGCTGAATTTCTACAGAATAATTGACTAATAGGTTGGCTAGTTTCTTTAGGCGAGAGTCTATCATTTTAAAAACCTCTTTTTGTTATCGTAGAAAAACTCATTCAGGAACGCGGTTCCTCGGAGGAACCGCGTTCCTGAATGTTCATGATTAAACTTCACTCATTTTATCATATTGCGCAATTACATCAATCCACTCTGGGAGACTCAAGGTTTGCGCCCTGCGACGTGAATCAATTCCCGCTGCCGCCAGCAAAGCTTCTGTCTTTTCTGTTTCCCACCTCATACCGGCTGAGATCGAGTTCCGCAAAGTTTTCCGTTTATGCTTAAAGCCAGCCTTGACCAGCTTGAAGAACGTGTCCAGCTTCTCCGGGGGAACAACGGGGGATGGGTAGATATCGATGCGGATAGAAACCGAGTCCACCTTGGGGGGGGGATGAAAGGCCCCGGCCGGGATGCGTGACGTGATATAAGGCTCTCCGTAAACTTGCACGCTGAGCGCCAATACGCTCATATTGCCCGATATAGCGCAAATCCGCTGGGCGACCTCGTGCTGAACGGTGAGGATCAGGCGGCGTGGCTTGGCTGCTGCCTCTAGCAGATGGCGGATGATGGCCGACGTGATGTAGTAGGGGATATTGCCCACTACTATATAATCTTCCCCCAAGGCAAGCTCTTGCGGGGAGAGGTTCAGGATATCCCCCTGCAGGACCTGGACGTTGTCGTAGGGGGCTAGCACTTCCCGCAGGGGAGGGATGAAACCTTTATCCAGCTCCACGGCCACCACGCGCCCCGCCTCCGCTGCCAGGTAGCGCGTCAGATGCCCCAGCCCCGCGCCGATCTCCAGAACGATATCCTGGTGAGAAATATCCGCCACCTCAGCGATGCGCTCCAGAGCGTGTTCGTCAACCAGAAAATTCTGCCCCAGGCCTTTATGGGGCTTCAAGTTATATTTTTGCATTAGAGCAGAAATATTGATGGGGTGAATAGTTGTCATAGGTTTGGCGTCCAAAGTGTTCGCGAATTCCCAGGAACCGCGTTCCTCAGAGGAACGCGGTTCCTGGGAATTTTGACCTCACACAAGCCCCAGGGTTTTCAATGCCTGAAGAACAGGGGGATGCTCCCACAACCAGTCCACGGGGAAAGCAAAACCCGGGAGCTGTGCCGCGTGATACACTCCATCCT
>DAOUWT010000251.1 GCA_030666985.1 Chloroflexota bacterium | reverse complement strand
GGGGTGCGTCTCGTGCGCGAAATAATTCCTCCCCCCATTTTCGTCTCACATATTTTCGTGAGGCGCAAATGGGGGGACTGAGGGGGGCGAGGTGCCGTGAAATAAACTTACAAATAGTCGATTGAAACCCACGTTCTGTGGGGCGTGAAACGTGAAGACGTGAGGTCCCGCCCCGGCGCGGTGCCAGCCCCCAGGGTTTGTCCCCGCTTGGGCGTGGAGCTACGCCTCGGGGTTGGTCTCACGCCCCCGCGTGGGGCCCTCCCCCAAAAAATCCACAGGGATTGAGACCTCCGAGGTTTTTGGAGTGCAAACCTCGGAGGTCTCAGCCCCAAAATATTGAGAAGATGAATGTGGAAATACCAAAAAAAACCTCCCCCAAAGCTCTGGGGGAGGTTTTGAATTTAAAAAAGTATCGTCTACTGCAAGAAATTCCAGGGGTTGACACGTTGTGCTAGATAGATCAACTCAAAGTGTAGGTGAGAGCCTGTAGACCGGCCCGTACTGCCCACTGAGCCAATGGGCGTGCCCTGGTACACGCTTTGGCCACATCCTACACCGATGGCGCTCAGGTGGGCGTAAAGCGATTGCCAACCATTGCCGTGGTCAATGACCACCAGGTTGCCGTAGCCGTAATTGCTCCATCCCGCATAAACTATAACGCCGTTATCGACAGCCCAAATGGGGTTCCCGGTATCTCCTGCAATATCGATTGCCGCGTGGTTGGCGCCCGGGTTGTAATCATATCCGGAAATCCAGCGCTCGGTGGTGGGCCAGATGAAGGTTCCTATCCCTACCGCGCCTTCCATGATTGATCCACAGTGACCAGGGCCATAGGTACGGGCAATAGCTGGGTTGTCGCGCGGGATGCGGGGAGGCCCGTAATCGATCATTTCACGCGTGCCGCCGGGGACAATTAGCATAGTGCCCGGCTCAATCTCCGGGTTCTCTATATCAAAGCTGTAAATATCGAAATTGTTTCCGGGCCACTCTATAATTGCCTTAGGATCAACCCCGTAAAAATCAGCTACCTTTTGAAGGTTTTCCCCTTCTCGCCATTTATGGTAAGTGCCATTGACCGGCAAGATGCTCAATTCCTGGTCTGGTACCAGAGCATGGGGGTTATCACCCAACTCCGCGGAATTTCCCCACAGAATGGTTTCAGGTTTGAGGTCAAAAGTCTCGGCGATGCCAAAAACAGAGTCTCCTTGTTCAACCGTGTAGGTGAGCACGTCAACCCGGGGGCGGGTGGGGATGGAGGTGTGGATCACTAAGGCCCGCATCACTCTTGACCGTGCAAAAGTATCAACGGGTTCAAAGGTTGGCATTTTGATGTCTGGTGTGGGGGTAGCAGTAGGCTCCGGTGTGGGCGTGGCGGCTTCTTCTGCTAAGACCGCTTGCCGGGGAACCTCGTTTTGAGGATTGTTGAGTACAAATCTACGCATGGTGAGTACTACCAGAGCCACCAAGATAATTGCCCCTAAGTAGGCGCCGGCCCGTAGAAATCCCTCCGACAAACCAGTCCGGATGAGGTTTTGCCAGAAGTTTCCTAATTTATTCTCTTCTTTTGTTTGTGAGGGGAGTGTTTTTATTTCTTGTGTGTTTTCGCTTTCCATACCGCAAGGATAACATCCCTTTTTATCTCGGTCAAGCGCAGGACGGACATTCTGAGGGAACTCTTACGTTCTTCTGACATGTGTGCAAGGGAGGGAGTGGCGAGTTTGCGAGTGGCGAGTGGCGAGTGGTGCGGGGACAGAGCAATGTCATTCCGAAGCGCAGCGAGGAATCTTATGGCGGGGGCAAGATTTCTCCCTGCGGTCGAAATGACATATCAAGGAGCAAATTACAAATACCTAATGCCCTAATCTCCCGACTCCCTGGTTCCCTGTTCTCCTGACCCCTAGTCACTGATTCCTGGTTTCCTGATTCCTAATCCCCTCAACAGGGTTGTACTTTTGGTATCTATATGGCACAATATCCGATATAGGGAAATTCGCACTACGCAACACGCAACACGCGCCACGGAACACGCAACACGGAACACGTTTATGACACGTTGGACACGCTTTTTCATTGTATTGATCGTCGGCATTGGGCTGGGGTTGTTGTATGGCTGGGTCGTCAACCCGGTGGAATACGTAAATACTACAATCGACAGCCTGCGGGAGGATTATAAAACCGACTATGTTTTGATGGTCGCTGAGGTTTATCACACTAACCAAGATTTGGAGTGGGCCATGAATCGTTTGGCGTTATTGGGGGATGAAACCTCCCAGGCCAGCTTGGAGGCCGCCTTAGACTTTGCCGTTCAAGCTGAATATGCATCTAGCGATTTGAATCTGCTCAAGGATTTGAATGCTGCTTTGGGGGGAAGAAATTAGTATGAATTCAGACCGTGGTAATTGGTATTTGTTGACAGCAATTGTCCTGGGCCTGAGCCTGGGCTTATTCTACTCTTGGGCAATTTCCCCCACCGGACTGGAAGAGTCTCATCCCCACATATTGCGCTCTGATTATAAGGACGTTTACCGGGCCATGATCGCCTCTGCTTATGATGCAAACGGTGATCTGGCACGTGCTCAATCTCGTATGGCGCTGCTCAAGGATGAGGATGAGGCCTACGTGTTGGCCGCTCAGGCGCAGCGGATACTGGCTGAGGGCGGCGATTATAAGGAAGCACGCGCCCTGGCAAATTTATCGTCTGCCCTTTTGGGAAACGTCCCCGTAGCTGATCCCCCTGCCCCCACGGAGATTCCCCTCACCTCCACGCTAGAGCCCAGCCCAACGCTCACTGCCAGCCCCTCTCCGCTTCCCCCAACCCCCAGAACAACCACGTCCACGCCGCCCGGGACAGCAGTTGCTACCCCAACCGCTACCACGACGCCAACACCCCTCCCCACCTTCACGCCAAGCGCGACCCCCATCCTCCCCTTCATCCTCAAAGACCATGAAGCAATCTGCGACCCCGCCTTAGACGTTCCGGTAATCCAGATTTATGCTACCAACAAAAAAGGTGAGGGTGTCCCCGGTGTGGAGGTTTTGGTCAAGTGGGGAGACAACGAAATGGAGAATTTTTTCACGGGCCTGAAACCGGAATTTGGACTGGGCTACGCCGACGCTGAAATGACCCCCGGAGTGACCTATACGATTGAGTTCTCCCATAGTGGGATCACAATTTCTGAAATTGAGGCCCAGGAATGTTCAGGTGAAGCGGGTGAATATTGGGGGAGTTGGCAAATATTTGTCACCCAGCCTGACTAGATTGCCCGGTGCTGATGCCAATCCAAAAATGGTTGGGAAGCACCATAGGGTTTTGATGAACTTCAATGGCCCCTATGGTTAGTTGTTTGTCCTTTCCATTGGATTTTTTGGATAGGGTTTTACCTGAAGCTGAAACCATTTGGGGGTTAAGGTAACAAATATCTGGCTCTTGTTTGTATTTCTCTCGATAATATTTGACAGCGCGTTCGAGCTTGGCGGGGATATTCGTGTTTTTGTCGTTATCGAACCACAGCATACCGATATTCATGGGAAACCTCCTAAAAACTGTCCGCTAATTGGCCGTAAAATACACGGCACGCTAATCTGCGCGAAATAGAACATATGTTCTATTATACAGGATTCTTCTGATTTTACAAGACCAATCCAACCTCCAATATCTAATATCCAATACCCAATACCCAATATCCAATATCTAATATCCAACTTCCACCCTCACCAATCTCAAGTTATAATAAGCCCATGGCTAAAAACTACACTCGCTACATCTGTCAAGAATGCGGCAAAACTTCTCCCCGCTATATGGGACGCTGCCCAAGCTGCGGAAATTGGGACACGATGGTCGAAGAAATTGTCGAGCGCAGCCCAAAGAGCGAAACGAGAACAAGGCCATATTCTGGCCCGCGCTCCGTTCCGCGCCCTATCAAAGAGATCAGCAGCGAGGGGAAAGAGCGTATTCATCTCCGCATGGATGAGTTTTCCCGTGCTCTAGGGGGAGGAATCGTCCCCGGCTCCATCATCCTCATTGGAGGAGATCCCGGAATAGGGAAATCTACCCTGCTCTTGCAAATTGCTCTCGAACTCTCCGAAGGCGGCCCGGTCTTATACGTTTCGGGCGAGGAATCAGAACGACAAATCAAGATGCGTGCCTTGCGCCTTCATCGCGATCAAAACGGGAACCAGATTCCGCTCCCCGGACAACTTTATCTTGTCACCGAAACTGATATTGATATCATGTTGGGACACGCCGACGATATCAAACCCTCTATATTGATAGTGGATTCCATTCAAACCAGCCACATCCCGCGCCTGGAATCTTCGGC
>DAOUWT010000024.1 GCA_030666985.1 Chloroflexota bacterium | reverse complement strand
GGGGGGGGTGAAGGTGCGGGGGTACACCTGGGCTGGTGGGGGGTAGAGGGGGGTAAATGGGCCGGGTTGGCTTTCCATCTGGGCGGTGTCCACCAAAATGCCCCCCTCCCACCCCCCGAGGGTTTGGAAGAGGGTTGGGCCGCCGCCCCCCCCATCCACCACCCCCACGTTAGCGGGCAGCCCCCGCCGCAGCAATTCCTCCACCACGCGGGGGCCGACGCCGTCATCCCCCCGCAGGGGATTGCCTAGCCCTAAGACGAGCGTGGCGGGCCGAGGGCGCTCACCATCCCCCGCTTGTTTTACGTTCATACAAAATCTACTGTCAGGTAATGTGTTGAGCAGGAGATGCAGGGATCGTAAGCGCGGACCAGCATTTCTAGCATTAGGCGCACTTTTTCTTGGGGTTGGTCGATGATCTGGGGGGCCAGTTTACCCATGTCTGCGGCGAGGTTGCCGTAATTCTGGTTGGTGGGGATGATGCAGTTGGCTTCTGTACACAGTCCATCTTCGTAGTTATAGTGATGGAAGAGGATGCCTCGCGGGACATCGCAGGAGGCCGTGCCTTCGCCATTTCTAACCTTTATTTCCACTGGGCCTTCTTGCTTTATTCCTCTTTCTAGGAGTTCATCGATGATGCGGATGCTGTCTTCGAGGCAGTGAACCATTTCTACGACCTGCGCTCCGCTGTTGAGGTAGGTATTGGTGACCAATGGCTCCATGCCTAGTTGAGCCGCCGCGTCCTTGGCCTTGGGGTGGAGCTGATCGAAGTTGTTGTTGAAACGGGCCAGAGCGCCGACCATATACTCGCCACGGTTATGCTTAGTCCATTTGGCCGTCGAGTGGGGCATGCAATACTCATTGGTGACTTTTTGATACTCTTCGACAGGATATTCAAAGCCATCGCTTGTTTTGATGCGTCCGCCAACAAAGGCGTATTCATCGTCTTTGGTGAGGGAAACATACTCTGTATCACGCTCGAACTTTGGCCAGTCGAGGGAAGCAAATAACTCCACCGAAGCGTCCATGTCCTCACGCGCGTCCACCAGGCGCACCCGCATGTCTCGCAGCTCCTGCTCTTTGGGTACGTGGGTGAATCCACCCACAACAAGAGCAACGGGATGAGTGTGGCGCCCGGCGACTATGGCGCACAAATCACCAGAGAGTTTTTTGATGCGTAAAGCCCTTTCTACTACGGGGCGGTTGATGTTAATGAGAGGGATTACAGAGCCGGCCCCAAAGAAATCCGGGGCGACTAAGTAGTATGTGTGAAGGACGTGACTGTCGATTATCTCGCCGTGGAAGAGGAGCTTGCGCAGTAAAGTCGCTTGCTCGGTAAGTTCCACGCCCAGGGCGTTTTCCGTAGCCATAGCACTCGTTGTGGAATGTCCCACAGAGCAGATGCCACAGATGCGGGAGGTGATGTGGTTGATCTCGTTGTAGGGCCGGTCGCGTACAAAGCCCTCGAAAAAGCGAGGGGCTTCTACAACGTCAAAGCGGCATTCCTCAATTTTCCCGTTCTTGGCATTTAGGACAATGTTGCCATGGCCTTCAACACGGGTGACGTGATGTACATTAATATTGACTGAGGTCATATCCTCTCCTCCACTGTTTCAATTTGTTCTTTTTGATAGGCGTTGTACATTGTGAAACGGGACATAATTTCTTCTAGCTTTAATCCAGCTTCGTCTAGGACGTCTTTCATGGCGTTCTCGTTGGGGTGGGGGATCAACCCCCGGCAGCCCTCGCAGCCCTCCCCGTAGGTGGGGCAGATAGCCCCGCAACCGGCGCGGGTGACCGGCCCCAGGCAGGGTTGGCCCTCCAGCAGGAGACAAACGTTTTCTTTTAATTTGCACTCAACGCAAATGGGGTAATCGGGAATCCCCGGTGTTTTACCCAGGAGAACGTTCTTGACTACTTTGACGAATTCTCCCCGGTCAATGGGGCAGCCGGGGATGAAGGCGTCAACGTCTATCACTGCACTAATGGGGCGAGTGGGATAGGTCTCATACCAGTCGGCTTTGTCGCCGTAGACGTATTCGCGGACATCTTGCAGGGATGGTTGGACGTTCTTGAGGGCGTTGACGCCGCCGGTGTGGGCGCAAGCCCCCAGCGCGACCACCAGCGCAGCCTGTTCACGGATTTTGAATAGACGTTCCTCGTCACATTTTCGGGTGCAGGAACCTTCTACGAACGCGATCACATAGTCTTCGCCTTTTTCGGTCATTGCCTCCCGGAACTGAACGATTTCAACCATGTCCAGCAGATCCAGGTGAGTTTGGAGGGCATCAACGATGGTTAGTTGGCAGCCTTCGCAACTTGCAAAATCGAAGAAGGCGACCTTTACTTTGTTATTGGTTGTCATATTATAGTGCCTCCTCGAAGCCCTTGATCTTGGCGTAATTGAAAACCGGCCCGTCCTGACAGCAGTATAGGCTTTCTATTTGACAGTGTCCACATTTTCCTACGCCGCACTTCATCCGGCGTTCCAGTGAAAGATATATTTGTGATTCTGGGATACCCTTGCCCAACAACTCCATTAGCACGAAACGGTACATGATGGGTGGGCCGCAGGTGATGGCAATTGTGTTTCGCGGATTAATGGTGATTTCTGGGAAAAGGGTGGTGATGACGCCCACGTGACCATCCCACGTTTCGTCTCCTCTATCCACGGTGATGAGGCACTCGATATCGTCACGAGCGACCCATTCATCTAGTTCATCGCGGAAGAGCAAGTCACTTGGTCCCTTGGTTCCATAGAGGATGATCACGCGCCCAAAGGAGCTGCGCTCGTCAACGACCTGATTGATCAGGGAGCGGAGAGGGGCCAGGCCCAGGCCGCCTGGGGCGAAGAGCAAGTCCTTGCCGCGCATTTTCTCGATTGGGAAGCCAGTCCCGAAAGGCCCGCGGATGCCTACTTTGGCGCCGGGCTGCATGGCGTGGAGGGCGTTGGTCACGTTACCCACTTGGCGCACACAAAGCTCGAAGTGCCCGTTAGACCGGCTGGGCGAAGAGCTGATAGAAATGGGAGCTTCTCCCACGCCTAGGACAGAGACCATCACGAACTGGCCTGGTTCGTGCCCTAGCTCGCCATTGGGCGATTTTATGGTGAAAAGTTTCTCTAATGAGGTTAGTTCTTCAATGTCAATTACGCGCGTCATATCTGGGGTGTAAATAGATTTTTCCATGGTTTTATTTCTCCTATTTTTTCCCATTGTGGATAGTGTTGAATGACTCGACAATGCTGATTTTGGCGGTGCAGGTGCGGATGCAACGGCCGCATCCCACACAGCCAAGTTCGTCGAATTTCTCGTAGATGTATTTCCCCTTGCGCATCAGGCGGTGACGTTGACGAGCGGCGCGAGCCTCGCGGAAATTCTCACCACCAGCCACCCGGGCAAACTCGTCCAACTGGCAGGAGTCCCAATTGCGTGAGCGTGTGCCTTTGGTCAGCAGCATATCAACTTCATCGTAGACATTGAAGCAATAGCAAGTAGGGCAAACGTTTGTACACGAACCGCACGCGAGACACCGATCCCCCAGGTCGTTCCAGAGGGGGTGCTCAAAAGCGGCTTCCAACATGGATGGAAGTTTTGCGGTCTCGAAATCGAGTTGGTAGTTAAATTTAGGCCACTTTGCGCCGAGTTCTTTGTTCAACTTTTGCATATCAGCCTCGGTTGCGTCGCGCACGGTGGCATAGCGTGCGAGGAGTTCTTCTCCTGCCTCTGTTGTAGCGTCCACAATGTAGGCGGAGTCAATCTCGGTCAGGTGAATGTCGCTTCCTTCGCTGGCAGTCAGGGTGCCCATATCCTTGCAAAAGGAATGTTCATCACAGGGGGAGAGGCATTCTAGGCTGATAAGAATGGTCTGCTCGCGCTGTGCCAGATATTGAGCGTCGGGAAAGTCTTTGGAGAATACTTCGTCTAGCAACTGGATGGCTTTCAGGTCGCAGGTGTGTACTCCCAGCAACACGGTTGGCTCTGTTTCCAGGACAGTTTTCACTTGCAGGTCTTCTTGCAAGGTGAAAGTTGCCAGTCTTTCCTGGGGAGGCAGAAGTACTTTCTTGGGAGGCAAGATGGTCGTGTCGTAATCGAAGCGCAAATTGGCCGGGTCAGTGACCGCTTCGAAGGTGAATTTGGAACCCTTCGCTTGGGGGCCGACAACCCGGTAATCGTCCATCAATGCCTCGACTAGTGGGGCAATTGCCCTTTTGTCTAGGACTTTTAGGTTCATAGAATTTCTCCTTGGGTAAATCGATTAGAAATCGTTTCTGTTCTGCTAGGTTTGCTGTATTTGCAAACACACCGACCTGCGTCGGTTGGAATTAATCCGCGCAGGCGGATTTTGCCGCGAATTCTGTTCGCGTTGGCTCGTCTAGTTTGTGAGATTGTGCGTAGGCAGTAAGCATTCACTCCTCGTTAGGGATTGGCAGGAACGCAAACGGCTGGGGATTAGAAAACCTTGCCCCGGCGTGGATGCCAATCCCCATGGTTTTTCCTCGCTTAGGCGTGGCCAAACGCCTGGGGGTTGGTCTCACGCCCCCGCGTGGCACCCTCCCCTAAAAATCCACTCGCGTTGGCTTCCAGGTATAGAGTGGTTTTGAGATGTGTTCCCTCGCCGGGAGTGGATTCTAGCTCCATTTCATCAGTGCAGGTCTGGATATTGGGCAATCCCATGCCGGCTCCGAAGCCCATGGCCTGCACCCATTCTGGGGCGGTGGAATAGCCTGGCTGCATGGCCTTTTCGATATCCTCAATGCCGGGGCCGGTATCGAATGTTTCAAGCTTGATCTGGTCGGGTTGGACTTTGACGTGAAGTTCTCCGCCTTCTCCCCACAGGACGAGGTTCATTTCTGCCTCATAGGAAGCTATGGCTGCGCGGCGAACGATTTGCGGGGGGATACCTAAGCGGATCAATGTTTTCTTGAGTTTGCTGGAAGCCTCTCCGGCGTGGTCGAAATCTAGGGCGTTCACGTGGTAGCGGAGAATAAGGTTGACCTCGTCGGCGATGAGATCTTCAAGGATGCGGTCTGTAAGGATGCGGTCTGTGGGATAGATGAGGGATTCTTCTTGATAATAAGATGTTTCCAGGTGTTTGAGCATGGCGCTGACAATGTTGTCTTGGGTGATTATACCTACTAGTTCCTCTTGCCGGTTGACGACAGGAAAACGCCCGAAATGAAATTTATTGAATTTGCTCACGGCGCGAGCCAAAGGTTCGTCAGCGAATAGGGTCTCTGGAGTGGTGGTCATATTTTCTCGTACTGAGGTCATGGTCATACTCTCTCGTACTGAGGCCATGGTCATTTTTTCTTGTGAGGCTGAGGTGACCTCTCTGTTATTCGTTGTGGATATGGGGCTGCATACTCCCATGGCGTTGATGAGATCTTCGACGCTGATGATGCCAATCATTTGCCCGTTTTCTACTACTGGTGTGCCGGAGATGCGGTTGGCTTGTAACACTTCCCTGAGTTCGCACATGGTAATGTCAGGAGAAACGCTGACTACATCCTTTGTCATGGCCTGACCGATTTTGATTTCGTAAGTCAGTTCCTTGAGTTTGGTGATTTTAGGAGATAGTTCCTCTTTTTCTGTTTTCATGCTTAGTCTTTTAGGGAGTTCCCAAAAAATACTCATCCAGCAACTTGTGTTGCGTGTTACGTGTTGCGTGTTGGAGAATTTACATCTTGGAACTCTCTTATTCATCACCTGTAAATTTAGCATCCCATTGGTGCGAGGTGAGGTCAAAGACGCCGCAGCTAGGCAGGCCAGAGGCGTAAATTCGGCCGCAAGTCTCGAACATGGTGTATTTGGAGGCCAAGAGAGGAATGCTTTTTTCTTCGGCTATATCAATGGTTTTTTGAGGAGGATACTTACCGCGCACGAAAATAATAGCTTGAATTCCGGCTATCTCGGCGGTGCGCACTACCTGGGGGTTGGTGAGGCCAGACATCAACACTGTGCCTTGGTGGGTGAAAGCCAAGACATCGCTCATCAAATCTGAGCCGCAGCCCATTTTGACTTCTTGGTCTAGATTTATATTCTCTGTGATTGTTTTGCCTTCGATGATTTCTAGTATTTCGCGGAGGGTCATTGTAGTCTCCTAAAATCGAATTTTATTTTGTGAAAAATGAAACTAGCAACACGTGAAGTATACATGAGATGTCTGGGTTATACAATATGATTATCGACACCTATTTATATGCTTTATGAGAGGTGTGTGGGATGCGATATATTATAAAACGTGAAACGTGAAACGTGATGCGTGACGGTTTGCTCTTACGCTTTACGTGCCTTGGCAGCCGACTCCGTTTGAGAGCTTGACGCCGCATCGGTTCGCATTGGTTATCCCCCGAAAAATACTGCGTGTAGCCTGCTATTGAAATAAAAAAACCCTCTGCTATTATGCAAGCAGGAGGAGCAGGGTGGTTTGTATTGGTAAACATTCATTCTCCCTTCCCTGCACGGTAGACCTCCGAGGTTTTTGGGGTGCAACCCTCGGAGGTCTTGGATAACAGTCCCGGCGGCTCTAAGCATAGGTTAGACAGCCCCTAGCCTCTGCTCAAGTGTCTTGAATATAGCTAACCTGTACACTTCTCTGCCGTTCTGATCCACACGTTCTAGCCAGTTTTGTTGCGCTACCTGTAGTGTGCAAGGCCCATACGTGTACAGTTTGATTCCTCTCGTTCTTGACTCGTCTCTGAGCCTCCCTAACATTTGTTCCAGTATCCTGCCCTCGAAAGGGGTGTACAGGAAAAAGACATTTCCATCTGCATAGTCCACCTCGCGTGCGTCTACGTTGATGAACTTCACCTGTGACAGGTTCAGTTCTTTTGTACATTGTCTTGCATAATTGCAATAGGCTGGTTCAAACTCCACGCCCTTTGCACAAACCCCACTGAGCAAATGCACCAATATCGAAACCTGCCCCAAGCCAGAGCCTATATCATAGAAGACATCTTGCGGCTGAAAGTCTGCTTTCTCTACCAACTCCAAGACAATTCTGGTCGGAGTTGGCTGATAGAATACCATTTCTGGTTCTCGTTCTCTAGTCTCTTTGGGTGCAGGTCCTATCAGCAACAAACCATTGGTAAACGCGTCAAGATTATCGTAACTCTCATCTTGCTCATTTTCCAGACCGTCTCCAGCATACTTGACAATTTGTTGTCTCAACCCTGCGCTGGTGTAGTTTCGGGACGCAATATTGTATCGCAGCCTTTGGAAGAGCCTTTCATCAACGTCTTCCAATCGTATCTTGACCATCTCTGCATATTGCCTCAAACTCGTCAGTTCCTCGTGCCGACCATTCGTGAGAAGCGAACTTTCAACCCGTTCGATAACGTCAAACTCGAGGGAATCCAAGGCATCTGCCCTGTCACTGAAGTTCATTTCATCATACAAGGTCTTATCATTCTTTATAGTTTCGATATATGAACGAATCTCACGGATGATGTTTTCCAACTTGTACAATCCTTACTCGCATCTTGAGAACATTCGCTGCATAATAACGCGTTCCACATTCCGTGCAAACACCTGCAGGCACATTCTCTATAAGAACATAATCCCCCTTCGTCTCCCGGTGAAGAGTAACTCGTTTTTCAAGAATAATGCCCTTACAGTATTCGCAAGTTTCGCCATCCCAAAAACTCGTATTTTCATTTTCCCTAGCTGCTTTACTCTCCCCCAATAAACCCCTTCTCCCTCAACAACGGACGTGGATCAATAATATTCTTATTGAGAGCCATAGCCTTAGGCGGAAGATCAAGGGCGAGCGCCATCAATTGTGTGAAGTAGAGGATGGGCATGGGTTCGTCGAGTTCCATTTGAATTTGGCGGGCGTCCAGGTTCAGGTGGCAGAGGGGACAAGAGACCACAATGGCCTCGGCTCCGGCTTCTCGAGCGTGGTTGATGATGTTCCCGCTCAGTTTTAGGACGATATCGGGGCGGGTGAGGGAGTGAGCCGCTCCGCAGCAGGTGGTTTTGTAGGACCAGTCGTGAACTTCGGCTCCCAGGGCTACCATGAGTTCATCCATGTCGGTGGGGTTTTCGGGATTGGGTGCGCCGGTTATTTCTGGGGGACGGGTGAGAAGGCAGCCGTAGTAGCAGGCCAGGTGGAGGTCTTTGAGCGGTTTAGTAACTTTTTCGGCGACGCGCTCTGGGCCTATGTGCTTGTAGATGGCTTCGGCCAAGGTGCTGACGTAGACCGAATCTTGGTATTCATATTTCAAGGTCTTGTCTACGGAGGCTTTGAGGTCTGCGTGTTCCCTGATTTCGTGTTGGGCGGCTTTGTGGCGGTTGTAGCAGGCCGCGCAGGGCATGGTGACTTCTGTGAGGCCGCTCTTTTCGAAGAGAGCCAGGTTTTCCATGGGGAATTCTATGGAGGCTTTGGGGTCTGCTTTGTGGGCTGGGGTGCTTCCACAGCAGATCCATCCTTTGGGTTCGATTAGCTCTATATCTAAGGCTTCGCAAACTTTTTTCGAGGATATGTTGAATTCGGTTGCTGTAGTTTCCAGAGAGCAACCGGGGTAATAGCCCACGGCGCTCGAGGCTCCCTCAATGGGTTTGGCCTTGCGATGGCTGGGCTTGCGGGTGGGGTCGGGGAAGAAGGCCACTTTGCGTTTTTTGAGCATGGCCATGTAGAGGTCAATATCTTTGATGAGGGAGAGCGGGTCATGGAGGCCCATTTCTGCCATTATGCCTGGTTCGTAGCTGCGGCCCCAGAGGCGGATCTCACGCAGGAAGGCTTTGTTGAAAGTGTTGACCGCGGGGACTTGGGGTTTGATGCCGCGCTCAACGGCCTCGCGGGTGAGGAATTCCATGATGGCGTTGATGTCCAGCCCCTGAGGGCAGCGGGTGGTGCAGGTCTGGCAGGCTGAACAGAGCCAAGTGGTTTTGGATTCTAAGGCGATGTCTTCTTGTCCTAGTTGAACAGCCCGCATGATTTGGTTAGGCTGCCAATCGAAGAACTCGGCTACCGGGCATCCGCTGGTGCATTTTACGCATTGATAGCAGAGATAAACATTTTGGCCTATTTCTTCTTGAATGCGTTTGGCTAGGCCGCCGGTGATGGTCATGGGCTGCTCTGCTAGTTGTTTTTCTTCTTCCATTTAGGTTCTCCTTGATGAGACCTTACGTTTCACGTTTTACGTTTTATTTCCCTAAACACTCGGCCTGGGATACAGCCCCGCACCCTCCACAATGGGTTTGACGGCTTTTTCCCACTCGATGGCCATAATGTGAACACCTGCTACGCCCTCGATTTCGCGTAGTTCTTTGATGAGGTCAATGCAAACCTGGATACCTTCTTCACGCCTGGCTTTCGAGCGGGCGCGTTTCTCTTCTTTGGTCATTTCGGCATTCTTTTTTCCGAACCAGGGTTCTCCTTTTCCGGCAGCGGTCATGCGGTCAATGATCTCGTCGGGGACATCAATTCCAGGGACATTGTTTTTCATGTAGCGTGCCATGCCGGCGCTTTTGAGGGGACCCACACCGACCAGGATGGAGGTTTTTTCATGGAGTCCCATTTCGCGCACTTTCTCCATGAATTTGGCGAATGCTGGCACATCGTAGACGAGTTGGGTTTGGATGAAGTTGGCCCCAGCGTTGATCTTTTTGGCCAGGCGATAGGGGCGAAAATCCAGGGGGTCGGCGAGCGGGGCGGAAGCGGCTCCGACAAAGAAACGAGGTTCTATGCCTTTGAACTCATCTCCACATTGGAAGACTTTTTTGTCCCGCATATCAGCAACCATCTGCACTAGTTGGATTGAGTCGATATCAAAGACGTGTTTTGCAGTGGGGTGGTTGCCAAAGATTTGATGATCGCCTGTTAGGCAGAGCAGGTTGCGCATCCCCAGGGCATAGGCTCCTAACAGATCGGCTTGGATGGCCAGACGGTTGCGGTCTCGGCAAGTCATTTGGATGATAGGCTCAAGCCCCTCTTGGACGAGGATGGCCCCGGCCGCAATGCTGGATATGCGTACAATGGCGGTTTGGTTATCGGTGAGGTTGACGCCGTCCGCGTATCCTTTGAGGAGGGCCGCTTTTGCGCGGATTTCTTCCCCGTGCGCGCTTTGGGGCGACCCCAGCTCGCCGGTGACGGCAAAGTGGCCCGCCTTTAACATTCTTTCTAGTGTAGTGCCTACGAGATAGCCGTTAGTGTTGTTTTCGTTTGCTGTCATTGTTTATGCCTCCGCTTCCTCGGTTTCTAGCATTAAGTCTTCCCGCACAATTTTGCGCGGGCCGCCATCGTGGGCCGTACTCCAATCTTTAGGGGGTTCTATCTCCAAGAGCAGGTCAAGTTTATCTTTGCTCGCCAAGCGGTCGTAGATCAATTGCCAGGCACAGGGGACGTCCGGGTCAATTTCGCAGTGACCATCTTCGGAACCGCCGCAAGGGCCGTTGAGGAGCGATTTGGAGCAGCGTGCAACCGGGCAGATGCCGCCTGTTAACCCTAAAACACAATTTCCGCAGGCCATGCAGCGTTCTTCCCAGATACCTTGCTCAGAGGGTAATCCCAAGAAAGTGGTATTTAAGCCGGGGACTACCCAGCAGTCGGGAAAGTGTTCGGCTATGGCTTGTACGCCAATACCGCAGCCTATGGACAGGATAATATCGGCTTCCTTGATCTCATTTTCGATCTCGTCCAAGTATTCCCACTCACATTGGCGTTGGACGGTCACGTCGGTGACTTCCATGGGGTGCCCGTTAAGTTTGGAAGACATCCGCAGAGAAGAAGCCAGGATTTGGGCTTCGCGGTCACCGCCTGCGAAACATACCGTCACGCAGGTGCCGCACCCAACCACCAAGACCTTCTCTGCATCTCCGATCAGGTTTTTAATCTCATCCAAAGGCTTTTGTTCGGCAATAATCATTTCTACCTCCAATTGCTAATCATGTATTCTGTAGGGTTTGCTAATGTCGCTGCGAGGAGCGTTTTTGCGACGTGGCAGCCTCCCAACCATCTAGGAGATTGCCGCACTTCGCTGCGCTGCGTTTGCAATGACATGCCATTTCACGCTTCACGTTTTACTCATTACTCTTCACTTCAACGGATTAGGCCCTAATTCTTTTATTATCTCCGTCATTTCATTAGCCTTGGCAACAAACTCACCTGCCATAGCCGCCGACATATTATACATCTTGATACGCTGTGATTCCAGACCTATTTGCGCCAATAAATCCTGGATATATGTCACTCTTCTTTTAGCTTGAAAATTACCTTCCAGGTAATGACAGTCGCCGGGCAGTCAACCGGCCACCATGACACCATCTACGCCGTCTTCGAGTGCCTGAAGAGCTGTTAACGCGCTCAATTGCCCGGTGCAAGGGATTTCGACAATTTTGATGTTAGACGGATATTGCATCCGCAGCCCTCCGGCCAGATCGGCGGCTGCATAGGCGCAATGCTCGCAGCAGTAGGCAATTATTTGTAATTCGTTGTTTTCTTTAGGCTCTGACATAGTTAGCAGTCTCCCTTTAGCCGTCATTTACCATTTATAATTCACCATTTATCGTTTACAATTTAATTTTTAACCAACGCCCGAACCTTCGCGCTCATTTGTTCGCGGGTATAGTGCATGAGCTGAATAGCATGGGCGGGACATTCAGCGGCGCATGAACCGCATCCTTGGCAGACCGCCGGCTCAATATAAGCCGCTCCCATGATTTTACCGGCCCCAGCTTGCTCAGGTTGAATGATGGGAACCTCAAAGGGACAAATGCGCACGCATGTCAGACACCCCGTACATTTTTCCGGGTCAATGACGGCCACGCGCCCCCCGGCGGTGAGAGTCTTTTGGCTGAGAATACGCGCGGCCCGGGAAGCTGCCGCCTGGGCCTGGATCATGGCTTCGTCTATTAATTTGGGGTAGTGGGCCATACCGGCCATGAAGACCCCTTCGGTAGAGAAGTCCACCGGGCGCAGTTTGACGTGAGCCTCTAAGAAGAAACCATCAATATCGGTGGAGACCTTGAAGCGGGTGGCCAGTTTGCTGGTGTCTGGGTTGGGAACCACTGGCATGGAAAGCACTACTAGGTCTGGGCGGATTTCGACAATCCGGCCAAGGGCGGAGTCCCAAGCCTGGACGCTAAGAGACGTGCCCTGACCGTTGCGGCTCTTCGCGTTCCCATTGAGATGCACATCCGGTTTGTGTTCATCAGTATAGCGTAAAAATAACACTCCTTCTTCACGGGCCTGGGTATAAAGACGCTCTTTGAACCCATACACGCGAATATCTTTGTAGATAATAGTGATTTGAGCGTCCGGCTTTCGCTTTTTGAGCGCGAGGGCGTTCTTCAACGCTGTGGTGCAGCAGATGCGGCTGCAATACTCCTCTGCCGGCCCCACGCATTGGATCATGACGAGAGAGTCAGGTAACGGGGAATCAGGTAACAGGGAATCAGTAGACCAGGAATCAGGTGGAGTCTCCTGCTCCCTGCTCTCCTGCTCCCCCGCTCCCGATAGTGAAGGTCTCCTGACCGAACGCTCCCCCGCCAACACCTCCTCAAACTCTAGCTGCGTCAAAATGCGCGGATCGCTCCCGTAGCCGTATTCTGGTCCCCGGTATTCTTCAGCGCCGATGGTTAGAATTGTAGCGCCATGGGATACTTCTTCTTTTTCGCCGTTTTCGTGTTCGAGCGTGCTGGTGAAATTTCCCTTGAATCCCGTGACATTTGTGATCTGGCTTCTCGTGTGAACGGTGATCTCGTCTGCGGCCTGAACCCGCTCAATTAGTTGGCGCAGGGTGTCTTGAGGGGCTTTGCCATTATAAGAGGTATAGATATGCCGGAGATTTCCGCCTAAGTCAACCTCTTTTTCTACCAGGTGGACTGGAAAACCGTTCTCGGCCAGGGTGAGGGCCGCCATCATGCCGGCCGCTCCTCCTCCGACTACCAGAGCAGTCTTATCCACGGGCACGTCAACGGTGTGTTGAGCTTCAAGGAGGGCAGACTTGGCCGCTGACATACGCACCAGGTCTTTGGCTTTAACGGTGGCTTTATCCCAATCGTTGGAATGTACCCAGGAGCACTGGTTGCGGATATTGGCCATCTCGAACAGGTATGGGTTCAATCCGGCAGAGCGGATGCTGTCCTGGAAGAGAGGTTGGTGAGTCAGGGGTGTACAACTGGCGACGATGACCCGGTTCAGGTTTTCTTTTTTGACCGTCTCGGTGATATGCTTGATGCTGTCCTGGGAGCAAGTGTAGAGATTGTCTTCGGCGTGAACTACGTTGGGGAGACTGGCAGCGTACTCGGTGACCTTTGGGACATCCAGATAGCCGCCGATATTGGTGCCGCAATGACACACGAATATCCCAATACGCGGCTCTTCTCCATTCACGTCTCGTTCTGGGGGAAATTCGGGCGTGGTCGTCAGGGAGAAGCGGGACTCCCCGAGGTGCCCCCCCACGGCCCCCGCTGCGCCGATGGCCTCTGTTATCGATTCGGGTATATCCTTCGGTTCACGGAAAGGCCCCACGGCGTAGATGCCCGCCCGGCTGGTCTCCACGGGGTTGAACCGCACGGTGTGGCAAAAACCGTATTCGTCAAGTTCCACGCCCAATTGCCGTCCCAGGTTCTGGACAGAGTCAGAAATCTCCATCCCCACAGAGAGAACCACCAGGTCAAATTCAGCCCTGAGCAATTTGTTGTTATTATCTTCCTGCGGGTAATTGATGATGAGATTGTGGTTTTGAGGGTTTTCGTAAAGATTGGATACCCGGCAGTGATGGTATTGAACGCCGTATTTATCCTTGGCGCGTTCGTAGTAACTTAGATAACCCTTCGAGAAAGCGCGCATATCCATCAGGAAGATGTGAATATCGAGTTCAGGATAGTGCTCCTTGGCCATGACTGCTTCTTTGGTAGCGTACATGCAGCATACCGACGAGCAATAATCATGCTCTTGGTCGCGGGAACCAATGCACTGTAAGAATGCGATCCGATGCGGTTTCTTGTCGTCGGATGGGCGGTGGATTTCTCCCATTGTTGGCCCAGAAGCTGAGATCAGGCGTTCGAACTGGAGGGCCGTGACCACGTTTGGATAACGCCCGAAGCCAAATTCTTGGGAGTGTTCGGCCTGATAAATCTGGTATCCGGGCGCAAGGATGATCCCCCCAACGCGGAGTTCTTTTTTCTGGGCTACCATATCATGGTCAATAGCATCTGCCCCGCAAGCGAATACGCATGACATGCACTCTGAGCAAACGCCGCAGGCCAGGCACCGGGCCGCTTCTGCGCGGGCGCTTTCTTCAGTGTAGCCGCGTGCCACCTCGGAGAAGTTATCCACGCGGTCTGCTACGGATAGCACAGGCATGGGAACTCGCGGCTGGCGTTTGATCTCGCCCCGCGCCAGGCGTTCATCGAGTTCTTTTTTGGAAAGCTCTACGACCGGCAGAGAAGGTTTGGGGGGAGGTTCGAGATGTTTTCCCTGTAAATAGCGGATGATGGATCGAGCGGCGGTTTGCCCGCTGGCAATGGCTTCGATCACGAACGATGTCCCAAAGATGCTGTCGCCGGCTGCGAAGACGCCTTCCCTGGTGGCTGCCAATGTGTTGGGATTGATGGCGATGGTTTGTTTGGCGGTGATTCCTACCCCCGCGTCGCCGGGGATGAAGGCCAAACCGGCCCGTTGACCCACGGCGAAAATGACGTTGTCGCAAGGAACGAAGTGTTCCGAATCGGGGATGGGAACGGGACGGGGCCGGCCAGATTTATCGGGTGTTCCTGCTTCAGTCTTAACGCATGATATTCCTTTCAACTTGCCGTTGTCATCCCCGATGATTTCTGTGGGATTGGTTTGGAAGTGGAAGGTGATGCCCTCCTCCATGGCGTGGTGGATCTCTTGCTCGTCGGCGGTGGCGTATTTGCGTTGGCGGCGGTAGTAGACGTGAACCTCTGACCCCATGCGCAAGGCTGTGCGGGCCACGTCCATGGCCACATCCCCGGCCCCGACGACTGCAACCCGTTTCCCTAATTCTGGCGGCTCGCCGACGCGCACATCCCGCAGAAAAGTGGTGCTGACCAATACCTCAGCGTGATTTGCGCCGGGGATGTGAGGCCGGACGCCTTCGTGAGCGCCCACGGCAATCAGCACTGCGTTGTAACCCGCATCAAAGAGGTCGTCCAAGTTATCCACCCTGTGGTTCAACTGCAAGTCTACGCCCAAATCCACAATATCTTGGACTTCGCGTTCCACAATCTCGGCAGGGAGGCGGTATTCCGGGATGCCCACCCGCAGCATTCCCCCGGCCAGGGGGAGGGCCTCGAAGACGGTGACCGGGTACCCGGCCCGGATAACGTCTTGGGCGGCGGTTAATCCGCAGGGGCCTCCCCCGATGATGGCAACACGTTTGTCGGGATGGGTTATCTCGACCGGCTCAACGGGCTGACGAGGCTTTTCGTAGACTTTGTCGGTCACGAAACGTTTCAAGGCCCGGATGTTGATGGCCTCGTCCAGCTTGTCTCGGTTGCAGGCGTCCTCGCAGCGGTGATTGCAGATCCGCCCGCAGATGCCGGGAAAGGGGTTGTCCATTTTGATGACGCGCTGGGCGTCATCCCAGCGTCCCTCGTGGATGAGGGCTATGTAGCCCTGGGCGCGTTGCCCGGCGGGACAGGCATCCCGGCAGGGCGCGATCCCGGCCTTTTGGATGGCGTAGGCGTTGGGCACGGCTTGCGGGTATAGCTTGAAAGCCGCTTTTTTGGAGTTGAGAGCTTCGTTGAATATATCGGGGATGGTCACGGGGCAGACATCAACGCAGTCGTTGCAGGCCACACATTTATCAATGTCCACATAGCGTGGTTCCCGGTTGATGCGAACGGTGAAATCTCCAATTTGTCCCGCTACGTCCAATACGTTGGTGCCGGTAAGAATTTCTATGCTGGGATGGCGGCCGACTTCTACCAGTTTGGGGGAGATGGTGCACATGGCGCAGTCGTTGGTTGGGAAGGTCTTGTCGAGCTGGGCCATCTTTCCCCCAATGGCGGAATCTTTCTCGACCAGGTAGACCTTGAAACCTTGCTCGGCTAAATCCAGGGATGCTTGCATGCCAGCGATACCGCCGCCCACCACCATCACCGCGCCGACGGGCGTTGTAGGATGTGAAATTTGGAGGTTGCTGTTGTTCATAAGCTATTGTCCTCAAATTGTAACCATTCACTCCCTCTTCAATGTCATTAAGATAAGGGATCATGTCATTTCGAACGGAGTGAGAAATCTTTCCGTCGTAAGTAAATGGTAGACTGAACCCAAGATTTCTCCTCGTTATTCGGCGGAAACCATGCCGAAACCTCGTCGAAATGACATGATTAATTGCCTAACTTAATGACATTGACTCCTTCTTGGGGATTGGTGGGAGGAGCGCAAGCGGCTGGGGTGGAGAAAATTCCCTCCCCCCCCGCCCCCCTCACGGGTTTTTCCCCCTTGGGCGCGTGTGCCACGCTTGGGGG
>DAOUWT010000365.1 GCA_030666985.1 Chloroflexota bacterium | reverse complement strand
GGGGGGAGGGGGGGCGGGGGTGGGGCTGCCGTGGTTGCGGGGGGGGTGGCGGTTGGAGGGGGGGACGGGCGGGGGGGAGCGGTAGGCGCAGGGGGGGAGGTGGGCGCATCGGCAGGGTGGATGATAACACTATCCCCCAGGTAAAGGATAGTGTTTTCGGTGAAGCCGTTCATGGCCATCAGTTCTTCCAAGGGGATGTCGTAAACAACGGCAATTGTATACAGAGTTTGCCCGGCCTGAACGATGTGAGTGATGGAACCATCCGGGTTGGGCGTAGACTGCACCACCGGGACGGCGGTAGTGGTGGGCTGGCTGGTGGCCGCTTGGCTGGTAGGCTGGTCAGGATTTGGGCTTGAATCCCCCGCCCAGCCTCCTGTATCTACTGTGTAATAAACGTAATTGCCATCGTAGGCGACGCCGGCTCCAATATACTGGTATTGTGTCCCCAACATTGTGCCCATGTGAGCCGCATCGTTCCAGAACTCGTAAATGGCGCGATTGATAGATAGGTTATTGCCTGCGGCCCAATTTTCAGAGACGGCAATATATCCGCTGGCCTCGCTGCCAAAACCAGCCGCAATAGCCCTATCCTTGGGACTTGAGCCGCCGGGGCCGTAGTGCCCTCCCTGCCCCCTCGAAGCTTGATACTCACTATGCGATTGAGCAATCGACATCAAAATAGGATGCTCTTGGAGCGGAGCCAGCCCGTTATTGGCCCGGAGCTGGTTCACGGCCGCGATCATCTGCGCCGCTGTTCCCGCCTGGGCTTGCGTTTTCATGGCGGGCAGGAGGATGATGGCGCTGAGCAATATGAGTGAGAGGAGAGGGAGAATTTTGCGTGACATGGGGGTAATCATTCATTCTTCTTCGTATCTACACTCTCCAAAATCTCGTTCCAGAGTGTGTTGGTGCCTTTTTTGACTGACCAATGCTGGATGTAGTCATAATCTAACTTGTCTTGCATGGTCTTGACAATGGCAGAGATGTCGCGCAGATGTTTGGTTTGCTGGCTCAGGCCATAGTACCATAATTTGTAGAGGATCAGGTCTTCGGGAGAGTGTAGGTAGACTTCTCCCAAGGCCGGCCCAAGATCAACTAATTTTCGACGACGAAAGGCTTCTTCTCGCAAAGTATCCCCCACACGCAAGAGGTAGATATCGGCTTTGTAGCCACTATATATGTGGATGGCGTTGATGGGTCTGTCAGAGCGGTCATCCAGCAAAAAATCCATAATAATGTCGGCTGGGACAAGCATATCTCTGGCTTTCAGTTCTTTAGAAAGTCGATTCACCGCTTCAAAAGGGATTTGAACCACAACGTCCAAATCTCGCGTGGCGCGGGGTTCGCCCCAGGCCCAGGCGGCCACAGCACCTCCAACCATGTAGGGGATATTTGCGGATTCCAGGGTGGCGAGTACTAATTTGACAAATTGAGCGTATTCTAATGTTTTCTCAGCCATGAGCGGCCTCTCGTTGGCTTTGACGATAAGCTACGACTTGACTGGCTAGATTCGAGATGGAGACACCTTGTTGCACGCGCTCTTTAGGCTTAAGTTGACGAGTAATGGCTATCTGGCGGTCGTCCACCTCTGTTACTGCTCCCACAATGGCACGTTTCAAGAACGGGCTGACGCTGGCTTGCTCACGTAGATAGTACCCTGGCTTATTATGACTGCGACTGTAGGCCAGTTCGTACCCAGCGGAGTAAAAGGCTTGCTTGACCACGCGCATATCGCGGTAGAAAGTGTCTTCCCAGGCGGATGTGCCAAAACAGCCTTTTCCTACGGTGGCTTCCACGCGAGAAATTAAACCTGACCGCGTCAAGTAGCGTTCGCTCCACAGTATTTCTAACAAACGCTTTCGCCGCGCTGTGACGGTATCGCGTTTGGCGGCGTCTTTTAAGATCCTGTTTGTGGCTTTCTGGGGTATTTCTTTCATACTTTGATTGTAGACGAGTAAACCTTATTTGTCAATCAGGTTTGATGCTGATTAGCATTCTGTTGTTCAAACTCATTTTCTACTTGAGCTCTTCCCAATAAGTTCTGTCTTGATTTGTTCCAATACAAATATCTCTCTTGGCGTCCACCGTAGTATTTCTCGCGAATTTTTACGAAGCAAAGCCCTATTCACTCTCAACGCTTCATCAATACTAATCCAACAAGGCGTAAAACCCAAGTTTTCTTCATATTCGTCTAGCTGCTGTTCTACAAATTGTTTTCCAATCCGGCAGATGTAATAGTGCGATGTCATCGTGAAAACAGCATATTCTTTTTCTATTGGAATACTATGCTCCACTACTTTTCCAAAACCTGTTTCGATTTTCTCGATTTCAGCGCCACTTTCTTCTCGTACTTCTCGAATTAGTGCTCGCTCAAAACTTTCACCCCTGTCTACGCCCCCGCCAGGGAATTTGTAATCGCCATTCTTTTCCGAGAAAATCATTAATAATTTCTGCTGCTCAATAATAATTCCACGGACCGCATTCCGCGTGATGGCTTTGCCTTCTTTGTTTAGACCAGCGTCCCGGTATATTTCTGTCAATAATTTCATTTTATTGCTCTGACCATTTGATCAAATTTTAGTGTCTTCTCAATATTTCGGGGCAGAGACTTCGGAAGTCTTGCCCCCTATTTCTGAGGGTAAGCGTTCACCTCCCCTTCTGGCGCGGCAGACCTCCGAGGTTTTTGAAGTGCAAACCTCGGAG
>DAOUWT010000215.1 GCA_030666985.1 Chloroflexota bacterium | reverse complement strand
GAGCAATTCTTCCAGTGGTTGAGGATCAACCTGCGGCTGGGGGGGAGCTTTTTCGGTTTCCGTTAGAGCTGGGATCTGCTCAGTTGGCATTTCAGGGAAGACGACCGCCGGAGATGGCAAGGCTTCTTTTAGAATGCGCTTGGGGAAGACGCCTAAACGTTTTTCTTGGAAAGTTGCTAACCAGCGGCGTACTGTCCGGGGTGTTCTGCCCGAGCGCTGAGCGACATCATCTTGTGTGTTCCCCTCGTTCAGCATCAGCAGGCCATGCGCCCGCAGGCTGTAGAGATCGTCCCTCTTAGCGATTTGCATACAAATGGCATGTTCTTGCGGCGTCAGAATTTGTTCCCCCGGCGCATATTCACTCATAAATGCCAGCGCCCGCTCGAACTTTGACCGAGGCTCAGGCTCTAGTCCCCATTCGTCTTGGAGGTGGGCTACAATGACCGCTATATCGTCCTGAGTTCCTTGGGGGCCTAGCTCAACCTCTAGCTCAAAATACCTCTGCTTTCTATCCCCAGAGACGATGTGAACATTGTCAAGGCTCAATTGAGCAATCTCTCGCTCTCCCTGGGTCATGTGGCGGTACACCCGTGTTTGTTGGAGGTCAAAGAGAGGAGTCAGCGGCCTTTCAGTGATCAACTGCAATATGAGATTACGAGTGGGGCTTTTAGGCCATTCTTGAGGTGGCCGGTAGACTGGAAGAGAAATTTCCAACTCTTTCCGGCGGTGGATAGCGCCCCTTACTCCCCCAAGCTCCTTGACGGTGATCAACACCTCGGCTTCGGTCTCCCTTAGACGACAACTGTAGCCGCTTGCCAGGATCATCCGTTTCTCTGTGTCCAAGTACGTATCATGCACTTGCTGAATTTGGTGTGCCGAGAGTGTGAACTCATTGACATGGTCGGCAGCTTGCAAGCGTTGGAAAGTTACTACATCAGGTAAGATGAACTTCGCTTCAATTTCCATGCTCAACTCCTGCTCTGCTATAGGCCTGTTTCCCTCTCTTAAGCTTCATTGTAGCACCAAAATAGAAAGTGAAACGTGATACGTGAAGACGTGAATATGTGATTCATGCATCACTCCTCACTCTTCACGAATACATTGTCAACGATGACGCAAAACGTTCTCTGATCCAAGCATCCACATCCGCGTCAATGGGATCTGGTTTATGATTTTCTAAAATATCACGTGCTATTTTTATGGCCCGCGTCCGGGCATCCGTCGCGCCATCCTCTTCCCACAGGCCGCGGTCTTGGCGGTTGATCACGTCCGATGGATAATGGTGTGCGGTGCGCATGTGCTTCATTGTGTGCATCTCGCCCAGGTAGTGATTACCCGGCCCCACGGAGTCGATAACGTCCAGGGCCAGGGTTTCTTCGTTGATCTCAATGCCGCGCACAGCCCGCATAGCCATCCCCAGCATATCATTATCAATCACAAATTGCTCGTATGCTATAGTAGACATATCCTCCAGCATCCCGGCGGCGTGATGGATGAAATTAGACCCAGCCAGAGCAACCTGGATGATGGATTGGGTTTTCTCGATCCCAGCCTGAATGTCTGGGAGTTTGGATTCGGTCATGCCCGCGCTGTTATAGATGGGAACTTCGTAGAAATGAGCCATTTGGGTGATGGCGGCGTTGGCGATCCCAATTTCAACACTGCCTCCCAGGTAACTCCCGGTGCGCATATCGGCTGTGGCAGGGATGGGGCCGATAAGGACAGGAGTGCCGGGGGATACCAATTGCGTGAGGGCTAGGCCTGCCAGTTCTTCAGCGTTGAGCTGCGCCAACGTCCCCGCCAGCGTGACGGGGGAGGTTGACCCTGCCATGGGCGCGGACGACAGCACGACCGGCATCCCCTGGCGGCAGACCTCGATCAGGAGCGTGGTCACGTCGGTGGCGAACATGAGCGGACTGACCATCCAACTGGTGATAAACGATACAATAGGGCGTTCCCGCAGCGCCTCGGCGCCTCCCATTATGCGCTCGCTCATCTCAATCACGTCGCGGATACCTCGAAGAGTGTAAACCCCTCCCTGAACGTGCTTGGTAGTGTTGGCCAGAGCGGCGTAATATTTGCTAATTTCCACAGACTCTTCGGGGATGTCGGTGGGGTAAATGGGGAGGAGATAGAAGTGAATGTTGTCCAAGGCGTCAACAATTTGCGCCATATCGGCAGCGTCTTGCAAGGTGGCTTGTCTGATATTCCCTGTGTCCAAGTCTAGCACTTGCAGGGCTGCGCCTCCCGTGCCAATATGGACACGCGAACCCTCCAGTATCATGTCATGCTTGGGGTCGCGCCCCGCCAACACCACGCGAGAACGTGCTTTGGCTAGGGTATCTTCTATTAGCGATTGGGAGATTCGCACCCGGTTGCCATCCACATTGGCCCCGGCCGATTTGAAAAATTCAAGGGCTTCCGGCTCCTCAACCTGAACGCCGGTGCGCTCCAAAATAGATAATGATGCTTCATGGATTTGTTTGACTTGAGCATTGGTGAGCGGCTTATATTGCCCGCCCGGAAGTCCTTTTTGAGGTTGGGGGATTTTTTGGGACATAGCATATTTCCTTTATGAAATAGTGAATGCTTGGCGTACTAAGATTCTGACATCTTCTTGGGTTGCAGGACGAGGATTGATCTTGGCGTTATTGAAATTTAGAACCGCGTCCATACAGCGCATCAGCACCAAGCCGTGGGATAATTCGTGATATAAACCGCCGGTGACGTTGCCGATGGCATGCATCAATCCCAGCCCGGCGTGCAACATGGCCGCACCTGTGAGCAGGCTGCCTTGCAGCAGGGCACTGCGGGATTCAATGTTCTCACCGTGCTCTATGGCTTTCTGTAGATCCACCGTAATATTTTCCTATGGTCGTGGAAAGTGAATGATTATCAGAATTGAATTAGGCACCTAATGCCTTGTGAGAACAGTTTCCTTGTCATCGCGAGTGCAGTAAATAATCCCCATCTTTTTTGCTTTTAGGTTATGAGTTGCGACAACAGATATTGAGAATCAAGCTTATAGTACCCCAGTTTTGTGTCACTTGCGGGGAGTTCTTCCCTTTCCTAGAATTTCGGTAAAGCTGTATTTATTGTGCGTTTTCTTCTTTGTCTGAACTGGCGGATACGTCTTCCTCTTCTTCTAAGGCGTTTTTAAACTCTCTGATGGCTGAGCCCAGACCCTTTCCAATATCCAGCAGTCGGCTGGTACCGAAAATCACTAATACTATAATGAGGATGATGCCCCATTCCAAGATTCCAAAACTGCCCATTTTATACTCCTTACCTTCTTGTACTTTATTGACCAGCCGGGTGTCTTCTTAGCTTTTCTACCCGGCATGGGCATTATAAATTGGGCCATATTTACTGTCAAGCAGTGTTCAGGATGTGCGCGCGAATGTTGTTGGCGATTTTTAGGCTCTGAAATTTCAGAGGTCTTGCGAATTTCGGTCTGGTACCTCGGAAGTCTTGATCCCCTCCAAAGAGCCAGACCAGGTGATTGCATGATGAGAGAACTTTATATTGTTAAAGAACGAGTTATTCTGTCGCTTTAAGGAGAGATCAACAGATCTACCAGAGCGTTTGCGTCAGGGAGAGCATCGCAGTGCCATATCTTCTCTTCGAGCTCCGTTGCCCTGGACGCGGACAATTTATTTGCTGCTAACCAATGAAACTTCTCCCGAAGTTTTTGGTCGGGTGGTTGGTGTGGTTGTTGAATATCTGAAAGGTCCCAGGGCGCTTCCACCGGGTCGGATCCGAAAGTTCGATTGTCTGTTGTCTTGATGCGTACCCGAGCAATTTGTATGCGTGGGAATTGAGCGTTGCAGAAGTCATCCTCGTGGATTTCAATTCGATCAGCAAGTTCTAGTACCCTTCGGTCTGTTAACGCTTTTCCGCTTAATTCGCCGGGGCCAAGATTTCCGTGGATCACAGCAGCAGCCACCGGAAACGGAAGACTATATTGGGCTTCTTCCGTTGTCTTAGGATGACGGCAGGTTAATCGAGTGGCTTCATTGAATGTAAAAACTTGAATGAGTTCTATTTCTTGAGCAGTGATATGGTGTTCATTCATTAACGCTAGCGTCCCGGCAATGGGGGGCTGTGCCCAGTGGCATACCGCATAGCGCTTGAAATCTTGTTCGTTTAGGTACCAGTGTTCTCCGATGTCAGCCCAAATTTCAGCGACCTCGGGGGATTCAAGCGTTACCGCTGGCGCTCCCGTGAACCCTTTGTGAGCTAACAATCCAGCGCTAATCCCCACCATGGCTCCCCACCCTGAACCATCTTTTAGCATTGTGGGATGGTCAATACAGCGCATCATTTGGGAGCGTGGGCCATGATACTCTGCAATTCCGAGAGCGTGGCGTGTTTTTTCTTTGCTTAGATGCAATCGGCGGGCAAGGATTGCCGCGCACCCCAGGGCGTTCCATGCTCCAGAGGTATGGTAATCACATGCGGTGGAATGGAGTGCCATTCCCGCTCGTAATGCAATTTCATAACCGACGGCTATGGTTACCAGTAGTTCCTGCCCTGAGACCTTATCCTCGGATGTGAGATTGAGAGTTGCCAAGGCGGTGGGTACGACCGCTACTCCAGCATGACCTTTGGCAGCGTTGAAATTATCGTGAATATCCAGGGCGTCAATGGTCATTCCATGAGCCAAAGCTGCTCCGGCAGTAGAAACCTCGCGTCCATCCAGCCATAAAAAAGCGCCTTTTCCCGCAAATGTTGAGGCCGTAAATTCATAAATAATAGAAGATAGCTTTGTTTTCCTGCCGCCAATGGCCGAACCAATAGTATCGAGTAAGCAACGTTTTACTTGGCGCTGGGTATCTGCCGGAATTTGATTCCAGCGTAATTTATGGATAAATTCAAGGGGAGACATGATAAGCTTCTCCAGTGGAGTTGAGGGCAGGTTTGTTAGAACCTGCCCTCATTTTCTCTTTCACAAGCTACTTTCTTAATTACGGGCAGCTTTCCACAAG
>DAOUWT010000025.1 GCA_030666985.1 Chloroflexota bacterium | reverse complement strand
CCTGCGACGATTGAACACCGACCACATAGACCTCTACTTCATTCACCGTTTTGACGAAAACACCCCCCTGGAGGTGACCCTCCGCGCCCTGGACGATCTCGTCCGGGAGGGGAAAATCCTCCACCCGGCGGCCAGCAACTTCGCCGCCTGGCAGATCGCCAAAGGGCTGGGGATTTCCGCCCGTGAGGCGTGGTCGCCGTTCGTCTGCGTGCAGCCCATGTACAACCTCGTCAAACGACAGGCCGAGGTGGAAATCCTGCCCCTGGCGGAAGCAGAAAACCTGGGCGTGATGACCTACAGTCCCCTGGGGGGAGGTCTGCTGACTGGCAAGTACGGCCCAAACCGGAGGCCCAAGACGGGACGCCTCATCGAGAACGAAATGTACCAAACCCGCTACGGGGATAACTGGGTTTACACCGTCGCCGAGAGATTCACCGCATTTGCTCAAGAACGCGGCTACAACCCCGTCAGTTTGGCCGTGGCCTGGGTGGCCGCACACCCCGCCGTCACCGCGCCCATCATCGGGGCCCGCAACGTGGAGCAGCTTGAGGGGTCGCTGGGAGCGATGGAAATCGAGATAACGCCCCAGCTTCGGGCCGAGGTTTCTGCCCTCTCCCCCGCCCCGCCTCCAGCTACGGATCGGAACGAGGAGCAAACGTCTTTCAACTACGCCTCCCGATTGAATGAGGAGTAGCGAGGTGCGAGAGACGAGTTAGGAGTTGCGAGTTAGGAAGTGCGAATTAGGATGTCATTCCGAAGCGCAGCGAGGAATCTTAATAGCGGCAGATAAGATTTCTCCTCGTTTGACTAAAACCGTGTCAAACTTCGTCGAAACGACACACATCACCTACTCCCTGCTCCCCTGTTTACCTGATCCCTAATTACCCAATCCCCCTACGTAAAGGAGACCAGCATGTCCAAAAAAGAAAATGACAAAAACGAAGAAGCCAAGAACGGCGCAGAAAGCGAAGCCGCTAAACAAGTGCCAGAGGAAATCATCTCGGAGACGCAACACACCGTGGTCATTGACGGGGAGGAAATAGCCTACACCGCCACAGCCGGGACAATGATTCTCAAGGAAGAAGATGAGGAAAGCGGCGAGAAAGCAAAGGCCTCAGTCTTCTTCATTGCCTATACGAAAGATGGCGTTGAGGAAGCGGGCGAACGCCCGATCACGTTTTCGTTCAACGGTGGGCCGGGGTCATCGTCGGTGTGGCTGCATCTGGGAGTGCTGGGGCCGCGGCGCGTGAAGATGGGAGACGCCGGGGATTTACTTCCCCCGCCCTACCAACTGGTCAACAACGAGTTTTCGCTCCTCGACGAGACTGACCTGGTTTTCATTGATCCGGTAAGCACGGGGTACAGCCGGCCCGTCCCAGGGGAAGAAGCCAAACAATTTCATGGCATCGAGGAGGATGTAAAATCGGTAGGAGAGTTCATCCGCCTTTATACCACCCGCTACGAACGCTGGACATCGCCCAAGTTCCTAATCGGCGAGAGCTACGGCACCACCCGCTCCGCAGCACTTTCAGGATTTTTGCAAGAGCGGCATGGAATGTATCTGAACGGTATCATGCTCATCTCAAGCATCCTCAACTTTCAGAGCGCAAACTTTGCCCCCGGCAACGACCTCCCCCCCACCCTCTTCCTGCCCACCTACACGGCGACGGCCTGGTACCACGGACGCCTGCCAGATGACCTCCAAGCCAATTTGCAGAAAACGCTCGATGAAGTGGAAGACTTCGCCCTGAACGAATATACCCTGGCGCTGATGAAAGGGGCCGCCCTCCCAGACGAGGAACGGCAGCAGATTGTGAAGAAATTGGCCCGCTACACAGGGCTTTCGGAGGATTACGTGGAACGCACCAATCTGCGGGTCAACATTTACCGCTTCGTGAAGGAGTTGCTGCGGGACGAGCGCCGCACCGTGGGCCGCCTGGACACTCGCTTTACGGGCCTCGACCGCGACGCCGCCGGGGAAGTCCCTGAGTTTGACCCCAGCTATGCCGCCATACAAGGCCCATACACAGCTACTCTGAACGACTATGTGCGCCGGGATTTGGAATTCGAGAATGACCTGCCCTACGAAATCCTGACCAGCCTATACGAAAACTGGAATTACGATAAATATAAAAACCAGTATGTCAATGTGGCCGAGACGCTGCGGGGTGCGATGACGCAAAACCAATTCCTCAAGGTTTTTGTGGCCAATGGCTATTACGACCTGGCTACGCCTTATTTTGCTACGGAGTATACTTTTAATCACCTGGGGCTTGATTCCAGTTTGCAGGAGAATATCTTTATGGCTTACTACGAAGCCGGGCACATGATGTACGTTCACGAACCGTCGCTGGCGCAGCTCAAGGAGGATTTGGCGGGGTTTATGAATACAGCAATGGAGAGTTAGGAGGTGCGAGGTGCAATGCACTCAAAAGCGGAGTGCAACGCACCAGGGACAGAGTGCAACACACCAGGGAAGATGATGTGCGTTCCGGGCTAGGATGACGCTGCCGCAACGGATGACGCCGCCCCCGGGCCTCAAACGCCAAAGCGAGGGAAAACGCTCACGGCAAGTACCACCCTCGGGCGAGGTGCAATGTTGACACTTCCCCCAAAGGTATAAAAAAAGCGGACTCGCCAAAGGGCAAGTCCGCTTTTCTGTTAGAAAATTATGCTCGTTGGATTATGCTCGCTGAACAGTGACTTGGTACGACTTGCGGATGCGATATGTGCCAGTTTTGTTGAGCACCTGGGGGACGTATTTTTCTGGCACGTCTACAAAGGTGTAGCGGTCTTTGATGAAAATTTTCCCAATGGAGCCGCCGGGGATGTGAGCGTTTCCGGCAATTGAGGCGACTACGTCACTGGGGTGAATGTTGTTGGCTTTTCCCGCGCCGAGGGTCAGGCGTACCATTCCTTCTTCGTGAGAGGTTTTGCTGCGGCGGTTGGCACGCTGCCCGTTTCTGCCCCGTGATTGGGGTCGGCTCTGGTGAGAACCATTTTTCCCGTTGCGAGAATTATGCGCTCTAACTTCGCCCAGAGCTTCAATGGGGCGATGTTTCTCTTCAGAGCGGGCTATTTTGAGGGCCACGGCGGCAATCATAGCAGGATCGTGCCCTGCCTCTACCAGCCCCGAGACAATCTTTTGCTCTTGGGTGCAGCGTCCGCGCTTCAGCCACATATTGACTTTCTCAACTAAGAGGTCTTCGCGATGGCTCAAGATTTCTTTTTCTGTCGGAAGTTTGGCTTGGGTCATGCGCTGCTTGGTAAAATTCTCAATCCGTTTTAACCACCCTCGTTCTTTATAAGTTATTAAAGAAATTGCTACGCCATCTTTCCCGGCTCGGCCAGTTCGTCCAATGCGGTGAACATAAGATTCGACATCGTAGGGGATATCGTAATTAATGACGTGAGAAATATCATCAATATCGAGGCCGCGGGCCGCAACATCGGTAGCTACCAATATTTTGACCTGGTGATTGCGGAAACGTCTGAGTATCCTTTCGCGCGTCTCTTGTCTGAGGTCGCCATTAAGGGCTTCTGCCGAGTAACCGCGCTCAACCAATTCGGTGGCTAGGTCATAACTGCCGACGCGGGTTTTAGCGAATATCAATACACTGGTGAGATCTTCAACTTCAAAAAGGCGCGTGATGGCGGCTGTTTTATCGCGTCCGTTTACCACATAATAACGTTGGTCAACGCTGGCGACTGTCAGTTGTTCTTGCTTGATGGTGACAGAATGAGGGTTAGTAAGATACCTATCGGCCAGGCGGCGAACTTTTTTCGACATGGTGGCTGAGAAAAGTGCAGTTTGGCGCGTTTCGGGCGTTTGCTCTAAAATAGTTTCAATATCTTCGATGAATCCCATGCTGAGCATTTCGTCGGCTTCATCTAAGATGACAACACGCACGCCATGTAATTTGAGAGCCTTGCGGCGGATTAAGTCAAGCAGCCGTCCAGGGGTGCCAACCACAACCTGAACACCTTCTTTCAGACGGTTGATTTGCCGTCCGTAGGGAGAGCCTCCGTAAACGGGCAAGACGCTCACATTGTGAAATTTTCCGTATTCATAGATTGCACTAGAGACCTGGTTTGCCAGTTCCCTGGTGGGAGTCACTATTAGGGCCTGGACTCCGCTGCAATCCGGGTCCAGGTTTTGCAGCAACGGCAAGGCAAAGGCGGCTGTTTTTCCAGTCCCCGTTTGGGCCTGGCCAATAACGTCCTGCCCTGTGAGCATGATGGGAATCATTTGAGATTGAATGGGGGTGGGGGTTTCGTAGCCGCGCTCGGCTACAGCTTGTACTAATTCGGGGTGCAGATTAAACTGCGAAAAGTCGTTATTCATTTTAGCTCCTATAAATCCCGCGCATATCAAACACGGGACAACTACGGTTTTGACAAATCCGGCTGTATCATCTCAAAATATTGAGATGAGCGATGGCCTTTGCAGGCCATGTACTTTGTTGGTCTTATAGCCGATTTACCCGTAATTGAGAACCTTGACTATCGCAACAAAAACGCCCGACTTAAAATATGTCGGGCAACCCTTTGGAAATCACAAAACATCTAATTTATTAGTCTGCGGCTTGTTTTTCACAAACCACAGGATGTTCATTTCTGAACAAGCCGATGGAGTATATCACAGTTGGGCGTGGTGGCAAGGTTAGTTTGAGTGTTCGAGACTCTGCGCAGAAGAAATTTACGCAATCAAGCTAAACCGCAATTAACTCCATCTCCTGAAGTACCGGAGTTGACTCTACTCCCTCTGCTGCTTGTCCAATCTCATACAAGAACTCAGGAGCCAAATCTGCTCCGTTTGACCATTCAATGGTGTTGGTATCTATATTCACATAGACTTGCTTGAAAAGCTCTTTGTCTTTCAGTGGTTCAAAAACTTCGCCGTATAATTCACTTCGCAAGTCTACGGTTTTGGTAATTCCATTATTGAATGTCAATTCAAGTTTGTATTCATCTAGGTAAGTTACGTCAACTACATGTAAAAACATATCTACCTCCTATAGCAATGGTTCTATCTTTTTCAATGATTGCCGATCTCTAGCGCGTTCCCAGTTATCTACTAATTCTACTTGATGCTTTTCCAACCATTCAAACAACATTCGCAAAGCCCGCTTTGACATTCTCCCCTTCACGTTTCCCGTTTGAATTTCAATTGTAACTTCCTGGCCTTGATACCTGGCATGGAAATGGGGTGGCAAATGATCGTTATAGTTCATAAAAACCACGATACCATAAAATCGGCTAATTTCAGGCATTAATTCTCCTAGGAGTTTTAAATTTGATGCTTTATTCTAAGAACTCAACTTTCAGAGATACTGCGCTATTATACCTTCATTCTAAAGTCTTCACTATTCATCCAACTACCTCTCTAATATTCTACCTCAAGTGTAAATAACTTCAGCAGAATTGTCAAGCATCATCCACGCCATCCGCGCCCCATTTCATGCTACAATATCCTCTGTCCTCTGCAACATTCCACCCCATCCCCCGTATACACTAGCGAGGAAAAATATGACACACCCCATTGTCGGCTGGGAGCGGGAGACCCCCGTTCCCAATTATAAATTCAATGATTATCTTAGCGCCCGGGACGGTCGCCTTTTTTACGAAGACCTAGACCTGGCGCAATTATTCACCGGCGGTCGGCAAGACCAAGGGCTGGGAAAAACCTTGCCGAGTCCGCTGGAGATCATCTACCTCCCCAAAATACGAGAGAAAATCAAGACCATGCGGCAGATATTCGCCGAGGTGATCGAGGAAATTGGCTACGAGGGCCAATTCCATTATGCCTACGCCTCGAAAGCAAACGCCGCCGAGGAGGTGGTGCGCACCACGCTGGGAGCCGGCGCCCACCACGAGATGTCCTCGCCCGTGGATGTGGAAATCGTGCGACTGATGATCGCCGCTGGGTTGCTCCCCCCCGAGCGGATGGTGATAGCCAACGGATTCAAGCCTCCCGGAACAATCTACGATGACAAGCTCATTCAACTCAGGCGCGAACATGAGAACCTGATTCCCGTGATTGAAGACCTGTGCGAGATGCCACCCCTGATCGACTCTCAACTCAACTTTGAGGTGGGCCTGCGGCAAAAGTGCTACGGCCCTCACCAAAATCAGGCGGAGATGGACACCGCTCACTCCCGTTTCGGCATGGACGCGGCCACCATCCAAAAAGCGGCTCAAATCATCGCCGAGACGCCCAACCTGACCCTCAAGATCTACCACGCCATGGTCGGCAGCCAAATCACGGACGGGGATGATTTCCTAGCTTGGCTCAAACCCACCATGGAGATTTACGCCCAACTGCGGCAGCGACATCCCAGCCTGAGCATCTTCGACTTTGGGGGAGGGATGCCCGTTCCTATGACGCTGGACTTTGACTTTGATTATCATACCTTTGTGCGCCGCCTTTTGACCACGCTCCAAGAGATATGCCGCGCCCACGGCGTCCCCTCCCCGGACGTGATGGGAGAATTCGGACGCTACACCACCTCCGAGCATGGAGCGCATCTCTTCAAGGTCACAACCGTCAAAGAAAACAACTCGCGCTTGCCATGGTATATTATCAACGGCTCCATTATGACTTCGTTCCCCGATAGCTGGGCCTTGAGTGAGCATTTCATCGTCCTGCCGCTCAATCATCTCGACAAGCCTTTCCGTCAAGTCCACCTGGGAGGCATGACCTGCGACAGCGATGACGTCTATCCCCCCAAGCCTAGCCAATCTCCCCTCTATTTGCCGGTCGAAACCGAAGACTTGTACATCGGCTTTTTCAGCATCGGCGCCTACCAAGAAATGCTGGGCGGAGTCCGTGGCAGCAAGCACTGCGTTTTACCCGAAGCTAACGAGCTGATCATCGACCAGGCCAGCAACGGAGATTATCAATTCCAAATTCTGCCTGGGCAGAGAACTAATGATGTCCTCGCTAACCTTGGTTACAGAATAGAACGCAGATGACGCGGATTGGGCAGATTTTCGCGGATTAAATACAAAAAAAGGTTTAAATCTGCGTGAATCCGCGTCATCCGTGTCATCCGCGTTCCATTAAAACAGCGTCCCATCAAAGGAAAACCCTATGCAAAAACTAAACCGAACCCGACTTGTCTTCATCATCATCGTTGGCCTGGCCATCCTAATTGCAGTGGGAGCATTTGCCTATAACGCCATTCAAAAGCTGGCCGCCCCAAGCCCCACGCAGGTGTCCTACGTCGGGGCTCAACCCACCCCCATCGTCCATCTCGAATCCCCCGACGCGATTTTCTCCCCCGACCGGGACGCTGACGATGGCCTGCCAACCTACATCTGCGGCGCGGACGCTTTTGGGAGCTACTTCACCCTCCAGCAAATGCAGGCCGCCGGCACAGACGTGGAACACGGCTTCCACCTGGGCATCATCCCCTTTTACCTGGACGACGACCCCGCCTACTCCGTCTCTGAGGAACAGCGCACGGCTCTTCTCGAAAATGGTCAGTGGGATTGCCTCCTGACAACGCTCGACTCAGTTGCGCTGACCAGCCCCGGCGTGATAACGGCCATTGTGGATGAAAGCGCGGGGGCCGACCAGCTTTGGGCGCGAGGCATCGACACAATCAATGACCTCAAAAACGCGCGGATTGCGTTCTCGCGCGGCAGCGTGGGCGAATATTTCACCTATTACACCCTCTCCATTGCTCGCCTCAACCCCCGTTTCGATGTCACCCTTTTGCCCAAGGATAGCGTGGCCGAGGCGGTGGAGGCTTTCAACGCGGGCGAGGCTGACGCCGTTTCGGGCTGGGAGCCGGACATCTACGACGCGGAGGCGAGCGGCGGCATCCCCCTCCTGAGTTCCAAGCAAATGCGCATCATTATCGATGTCATGGTCACATCCCGCCAGTCTATCGCGAACAAGGCCGAGTTGGTGCAAAACTTCCACGATGCCTGGTTCCATACCCTGAAAGATCAGGTGGAGGATTTCGACACAGCCGCGGGCCAGATTGCCGAGTGGGGGCACAACGACTGGAGTTTTGTCTATCCCGAAAGTGCCAGCGAAGACCTCACCCTCTGGCTAGAGAGCGTGGCGCAGGCGGATTTGAGCGACAACGCCGCCGTGATGCGAGACCTGGAGCCAATCCTCAACCGTCTCCAGATTGCGCAGCGTGTTTGGGCCGCTTCGGGCTTGGATGTCCCAGGGGGGGACGTGAGCGAACTCGTGGAGGCTGGCTACATCTCCCGCGCCGCCGCCCAGGCCAGCTTACAAGCGCGAGGCAACCCCGTCAATGACACATTTTCATTATCCGCCGAACTTGCCGTATCCAGCCTAGACGAGGCGGATGCCCAAACCCTGGTCGTGCTGCCCTGCCGCCGTTTCGCGTTCTTGCCCGAATCCACGGAACTGACCCTGGAGTCGCGCCGCATTTTAGATGAGTGCGTCATGCCCACCCTCTCCCAGAGCGTAGGGCTTTTCCTCCAAGTGGAAGGATCATCCGCCTGGCCCGGCCCCGCCGGAACCTACACCGAAGACGAGATCCTAGACTTCGCCGAGGCCCGCGCCCAATCGGTAGTGGACTACTTGGTCTCCCAGGGGATAGACCAGGCCCGCTTCATCATCACCGGAACCCTTCCCCCAGAAAGCCACTGGGAAACAGAGGATGCCGAGTTACAGTCAGAAGATCGTTATGTGGAGATGACGCTAATTACTGTAGGGAGATAAATGATGCGTGATGCGTGTTGCGTGACCTCACGCCCTCACGTTTTCACGTCCCCACGTTTCACGCCTCACGTTTCACTCTTCACGTCTTCACGTTTTACGTTCTACAAAGGTCAAAAAAATGAAAGAAATACCACAACACCGCCGCAAAATGCTCCTGACCATGCTGTTGAGCTTGTTGAGTCTGGCCTGCATTTGCAATATCTGTAACCTGAGCATGTTTGACCGCGAGGGGCCGCCGCGCAACGCTGTGATTATAAACGTGACGGCCAACACCAGCCTCAGACCCTGGCTCACAACAGCCGTGGCGGATTTCAACGCCGAAGAGATTGAAACGGAGGATGGCAAACCCGTCTACGTGCAGGTTTCCCTGGCGGAAACAGGCCAAAGCGTGGTGGATTTCTCCAATGGGGCAGAGTTGCCCGCTATGTGGATACCCGACTCCCCTGTCTGGGGGGATGTGCTAGCCGACAAGGGGCAGCCTCACTTCGTGGATAACTGCGTCAGCGTGGCCGAAAGCCCCCTGGTGATAGCTATGTGGCGGCCAATCGCCGAAGCCCTGGGATGGCCCAGCCGCTCCCTGGGGTGGCTAGATGTGGGCAGTCTGGCAGCCGACCCCTCGGCCTGGGATTACTACAGCGGCGGCCAATTCGGCGACTCCCTCCGGCTGGGACACACCCATCCGGGGCTGTCCCACTCTGGCGTCAGCACCCTAATAGCCATCGTCCAGGCCGCCGAGGGCAAGACCGATGCCGTCAACGCCGACGAGATGGGTAAGCCGGTCGTGCAAGCCTCGGTGAACGCTTTCGAAGCGGCAGTCTCCTGGTTCAGCACATCCACGGACACCCTCGGCCAAACCATGAGCGAGCGCGGCATCAAACATCTGGGGGCCGCCGTCATGTACGAAAGCACGGTCATCAACTATGGGAGCGGTGACCCGTCCATTGTGCCCATCTATCCCTTTGAGGGCACATTCATGGCTACCCATCCGGCCTGCGTCAACGCCTCCGCGGATGCTGTCACGCAAGAGGCGGCGGAGGTGTTCCGCACTTACCTGCTGGGGGAGGCTGCCCAGCGGTCAGCGCTGGGCCACGGGCTGCGCCCCGTGAGCAAAAGCATCCCCCTGGGGCCGCCGCTGGACGCTGCCCACGGGGTTGACCTCTCCCAACCGGAAGTTGTCTTCCAATCCCCCAGCGTGGAGACCATTTACGCGGCCCAAGACCTGTGGCAAGCGGCTCGCAAAGACGTGAACTTGGTCATGGTGCTAGACACATCCGGCAGCATGATGGGCAACAAAATAGAAAGCTCGCTCAATGCCGCTGTGCAATTCGTCGAGCAAATGGGAGACGATGACTATATCTCCATTGTCGCTTTCTCAAACGAACCTAGAACTCTCGCTTACCAGCGGCAAGTTGGAGAATCACGCCAAGAGGTCATTAATATTCTCAACGGTCTCAGAGCCGATGGCGGGACTGCTTTCTACGATGCAGTCGGGAGCGCGGCCAATATCATCGCCAACACAAGCTCCTCGCAAACAAGCAACGTGATCGTGGCCCTGACAGACGGGATGGATACCAGCAGTTGGCAATATTCGTTCAACTCATATTTGATCGAGGCCGCGACCGCCAACGACACCACCATTTTCACCATTGCCTACGGCTCCGACGCGGATGAAGATATGTTGTCTGACTTGGCACTCCAAGCCAATGGGAACTTTTACGTGGGAACCGAGGCTAGCATTGTCGCTATTTATGAGGAGATGTCGGCGGCGTTTGGGGGGAGTGTTGGAGTGGGGAGGTAGAAAAACAGGGGAGCAGGGAAGCAGGGGAGCAGGGGAACAGGGGAACAGGTGAACAGGTGAACAGGTGAACAGGTGAACAGGTGAACAGGGAAACAAGGGAGCAGGCAAGAGGAGGATGGTATGGGTAAGAGCGGGTTTGAAAGTTTGGATGCGTATAAGTTGGCTTTGAAAGTTGTGCAAGAGGCTTATAAAATTAGCCGTGGCTTGCCAACTGAGGAAAAATATAATCTAGCAAATCAAATTCGACGTGCTGCTACAAGCGTGCCACTCAATATCGCAGAAGGGTACGGGCGCTATCATTACCTGGATAGTTTGCGCTTTTACTACATTGCGCGTGGTTCATTGGAAGAGGTTTTAAGTGCATTTATAATTTGTGACCAAGTCGGATATACGGCCAACAAATTATCCACCCAGCGAAAACTATGCGGCAATGCTGTGCGGGCTTTAAACGGATATATCCGCTACGTCCGCGGTCAAAAGCAAGGCCAAAAGGAATATGGAGACCACGCCATCAGCGACGAAATTGCAAGCTATGAAATCGATTTCACTTCATCCCCTGACTGATGCTCTGATACCTGATGTCCTGATTCCTGATCTACTGATATCCTGATTTCCTGATCCCTGATTTACTGATACCCTGATCCCTAACTAAAGGAGGAGCAATTTATGCACACATAGAATGGTTTATGCTGTATAATTGATGCGTGAAAAGTGACGAGTGTGTTCACACCTTCACGTTTCACTCTTCACGTCTTCACAAAACACGTTTCACTTAGAAATATAAATTAAGGAGAAAAGAACATGGCTACCCTATTAGAAAAAGTCTCAACATTAATATCTGCAAATTTACACGCATTGGTGGATCAAGCTTTAGAGAGCAACAGCATCGCGGTCATTGACCAATATATCCGCCAGGTAGAAGATAACCTGGAAGACCTGGAAGATGCCGCGGCTACAATTGGCGGCGAGGTGAAGTCCATCAAGCGCAAATTGGTCGGCCTCGAGCAAAAAGAGGACGAGCTAGACCGCGCCATTGACGCCTTCCTGACAGAGGGCAACGAAGAGACCGCGGCGGCGGCCCAGAGCAAACTCAACAGCACGCAGCGACTGGTCACGACCTACGAAGAACAGGGCGAGCGACTCCAGAAGGAGTACCAAAAACTCCTGGATGCCAAGGTCAAACTAGAAGCCCGCCTTTCGACTATGAAACAGCAGCGCGAAGAACTCCAAGCCCTTTTGGAATTAGCCGAAAGCAAAGAGATTGCTGTCAAGGCTATGAAAGGTTTGGACGACCTGATGGGCACCGGCGACACCGACATTGGCCGCATGGCAGAGAGCATTTATTCTCGGCTGGACAAAGCCTCCACCGCCACTGAAATGCAGGCTGCCAACCTCGACAAGCAAATTGATGATGTGCTGGATCGCAGCACTATTGATGGTCAGTTGGCCGCGAGGAAGCAAAAACTAGGTTTGGGAGAGTAAGGCACGCCCCCACCCAGCCTCCCCCAAATGCGACGGAAAGATGTCGAATTTGGGGGAGGAGAGGGAAGTCACCCACCTTTTTGGAGATGTCTTATGCCAGCCACATTAGAATTATCGCCAGAACAAATTGCACATTATCGCACATACGCCCAGAAACGTCTGCAATCGAAACAACCAGACATTGAGAAACGGCGAGAGCAAGCGTGGAATGCTGCCCGTAAGGCGGCCAAATTGCTAAAAAAGAAATATGGCGCAACCCGTGTAGTTGTTTTTGGTTCTTTAACGCAGAATACAAGCTTTACCAGTTGGTCGGATGTTGATATAGCAGCCTGGGGGTTGCGCCTTGAAGATACTTTTCGCGCTATTGGTTCTATTATGGATATAGAGACTGAAGTTCCAGTGAACTTGGTTGATATAAACACTGCCAGCACATCTTTATTAAATGCTATTGAGAATCAGGGGGTTACTCTATGATTGAAGAATATCTAACTCTGATCAACCGCATTCGCCAAGAATTAGACACTCTGCACCAAGTAGTAAATCGAGCTGAACGCGCAATTAATGCCGCACTCCAACGGCCTGAAGACCAAGATTTATATGTAGACTCTGCGGTTTTGAGCTTGCATGATTTTTATGCAGGGTTAGAACGTATTTTCCAGAAAATTGGAACTATGGTGGATGGTAGAATTCCTACTGGGGCTGATTGGCATTATAAATTACTGCAACAAATGCAAGCTGATGTAGAGAATTTACGCCCCCCTGTACTTTCTCCCGAAGCGGTAAATCTCCTGGATGAATTTCTCCGTTTCCGTCATGTGGTACGCAATATTTGTAACCGTTCACTCCCCTCTGGCAAAAAATACGAGATATGTCACTCTGAGAGAACGTTTTTTGTGAACGAAGAGTCTCCAACTCCGAGATAGGGGATTCTTCGGGCAAAAACCGCCCTCAGAATGACATGTCCCTGAGTGTTTGCGAGAGGAGTGTGACCAATTACTTCACTTTGTTTTTAGAGCGTGTAGGCGGAGAAAAATAGTCCATCCCTCAGGAAGTTACTCATCTTGGATTCAAATATATCTTTGTTCCAAGTTTATAAAAAGATACCTTTTTCAAGCCCAAGCCATAAAAAACTATGTCCACAATCCGCTCGGAATTACAAAAAAAAGCTCAAAGCGCCGTCATTCAATACGCATTCTTCCGCTGGGAGAGCGCGATGGTAATTGCCGGGGCAATCTTGCTGACGGCATTCTACCCACATCCTTTTACGTGGTGGCCGGTGTGGGGGTGGCCACTCCTGGGATTGGTGGGCGTGGTTATCATCATTTTCACCAGCCTGACCGATGAGGAAACGAACGCCAAGGTATTGCAAACTCTCTTTCAGGAGCGTTTCGATCCCAACCGTATCAAGAACCCGGAATTGCGTGAAGATGTAAAAAGTGCCCTAGAGTATCAACGCGGCATTGAAGACCAGGTTCACAAACACACGCCTGGCGTAATGAGGGTACGATTAGAAGACACTGCTAACCAACTCAGCGATTGGGTCAAAAACATATACAGGTTGGCTCTGCGGCTGGACGCCTACCGCAAAGACACTCTGCTGGCCAAGGAGCGGAAATCATTGCCGGGGGAAATAGAAGAATTAACCGCCCAGCGCAGAGCAGAAGCTGACCCGGAAGTCGTGCAAGAATTTGACGAAGTGCTGGCAAGTAAGGAAAAGCAGCAGCAGGTCTTAGAAAAACTAAACCGCCGCATGAAGCAGGCCGCGCTGCAGATGGAACAAAGCCTGACCGCCCTGGCTACGGTTTACAGTCAGATACAATTGATAGGTGTCCAAAACTTGGATAGCGGACGCTCGGAGCGACTCCAGGCTGACATTCAAGAACAGGTTGAGCAACTCAATGATCTGATTGGCAGTATCAACGAGGTTTATGACTACAACTCTGAGTGGCTGCCTTCGGATTTGTAAAAATCTTGTGCAAGGGGGAAACGGATTGCGTTAATCTGAGTGAAGCGTGATGGCGTGAGGGGGGATGGTTGTTCGTTCCGGGCTGGCAGGACGCTGCCTCAACGGCAACACGCCGCCCCCCGGACTCAAAACGCCCCAGGGCGGGAACACGTTCACTTTCAGTCCCACGCCCGGGCGAGGTGTCACGCTAAAGGTATCCCCCAGATTTTTTCCCCCGTTTACCACAATGCTTTGTAGATAGTTAAAGCGCCCATAGCCATTGTCAGCACGCCGATAATGATTTTGAGGTGATCTTCATTAGATTTGTTAATCGCAAAAACGGAGAATGGAACTGAGATCAGCGCTCCGGCGGCCATTGGGATAAATACGAGCAAATTTATAAAACCGCCTCTAGCAAGAAAAAGGATGACAGCAATCAAACAAGTGAATGCTTCAGCAAATGATGTAATGCCGACAGCAGCCTTACCCTGAACTCCGCTCAATATTTGGCCGCTGGTCACTAATGGGCCATAACCGCCTCCGCTGACAGCTTTATTGAACGAAGCTACGCCAGAAAGCACAAGCATCTTCCAGTTCTTATATTCAACGACGCGCCGCGACACGAGAATTACAAACAAACCCGACATCAAAATGATACATCCGATTGCCATCTTAAGTATGTCTTTGGGCAAGTTCATCGCAAGAAAAACGCCAGCAGTAACGCCTATCACACTGCCCCCGGCCAATATAAGGGCAGGCTTAAAATCCTTGCCGTGAAAACCTAATTCAACATTTTTAATCTCGTTGTGGAAAAATGATGCCGTCAACCCGGTTAATAACTCTGAGAGTAAAACAGTGGGGACAATATCTTCTACCTGATAACCAATCAGAAGCAATGTTGGGGTCAGAATGGTGCCATATCCCATACCTAACCCGCTATCAATCAGCTCACATGCAAAGCAAAGTCCAAAGAGCAGCAAAGCATCCTTCACTTCAAAGCCACCGCGAAGCCAAGCTGCCGCTGCAAGTAAGGTAATAACCAGTCCAATCCAAAGAGTGCTTTTTCGTAGATAGGTCATTTCTGTTTCTCCTGCCACTGGCGTAGGTTGAGTTGCCCCTCCAATCTGCGTTGTACCGGAGGCGCAAAAGGGGCTCAACGGGACAGATATAATAACAAGAATTAATTCTTGTTGTCTACCTATAGGTCACAATTTTCCTTGTATAAATGTAAGTAACTTCGTAACTACTGGGCTGTCAAGTGTAATTTGATGTCATTGCGAGGTGTTACACTGGATTTATCCCCCAGAGTTTTTTCTTTATTCTTTTAAGGCTTCAACGCTAATTTCTTTGCCAGGGCGGAGTTCTTTTTCGTATTGGTCGTGCTGGCGGTGGACGTGCATGCCGGCTCTTTTGTAGAGACGCAGGGCACCGGTCAGGTTTTGGGCATCTACGCCGAGGGTGACGCCGCTTTTGCCACGGCGGTAGAATTCTCCAAATGCTTGATGCAACAAGGCCAGGCCAATGCCGCGCTTCCGGTAGGGACGCAGGACGCCCAGGCTGGAGACGTGACCGTAGTTTTCGTTCTCCCAGTCACGGCGGCGGCAGATGGCGATGGCAGCAATTTTGTCACCGTCCATGGCTAAAAACCACAGGGTGGGGTCTTTGTGTTCTTCGTCGTTCAGGAACCAGTGGCTGAAGTGCGCTAGGGCCTCTTGATAAGGTTCGTCTACATAGCCGAAGTGATCTTTGAAGGCTTCGTCGTCAACGCGGAAGATGGCTTCGATTTCGGCTTCGCGGTCTTTAACCGTGCGGATAGTGATACCTTCTGGCCAGGTTGGCCCAGGGGGGAGGACATCCATCTCGATGAGCATCTTGAAGCCGTGGCGGATGAGTTTAAGGCCAGCAGCCTCGAAAAGGCGTTTGGCCGGTTCGATGGTGGTATTTGTGCCCGTGCGGTAAGCTACACGCGCGCCGCTGGGGCAGCGGGGGATGGCTTGCTTAGCGCGTTCTTCGGCCCAGCTTTGCAGGTATGTCCCTATGCCTTTTCCGTGATATGCGGGGTGAACCCGTCCCCAAACCCAGGGGTGAACGGGGGGATTGGACGTTGTCCACACTTCTATGAAGCCCACTAATTCGTTCTCAGGGTTATGTACCAGGCGAATGTCTGTCTTGGGGTTGAATTTAGGGATGCTCCATTCGGTCTCCAGGTCATTGGCGGTGGACTCTTGGATGCCGAGGTAATGCTGCGAGTAGGCGTTAAAGAGTTCCACTGCGCGGGGGATGTCTTCCATTGTGGCGGGGCGGGGGGGGAAGCCCCGGGGGAGGGGGGGATGCACGGGTGGGTTCCGGTTTGAGGGGTAAGGGATGGGGGGAAAGGGATGCGGCGACTGTTCATGGCTCCGGGTTTATTCCATTGATTTCCGGAAAGAAAAAAAGGGCTTTTTATTTTCGTAGCACATGGCTTGGGAAAAGGTAAGGGGAACGTTGGGG
>DAOUWT010000404.1 GCA_030666985.1 Chloroflexota bacterium | reverse complement strand
GAGGCTTGGAACGCTCCGGAGCGGAACCGCGCTTTTCGGGAGGTGCGGGCGTTGTTCGCTGAGGCGCGGCCACACCTCTCGGATGAGGGCCAGGCTGCCACGGAGCGGCTAACCCTCCCCCTGCTGAAAACGCTGGGGTTTGTGCCCTCACCCCCAGCCCCTCTCCCAGAGGTAGAGGGGAGTCTCCCTCTCCCCGTGGGAGAGGGCCGGGGTGAGGGCGGCCAGGGGGAGGGCGGTCACTTCCTCCTCCACGCCACGGGCACGGAAAATCCCCCGGAGGCTTTTCTGCTGACATATCCCTGGAATCGCTACCTGGATGGTAAGGACGTGAACCGCGATGTAACGCATGGGGAGAGCAATCCCGGGGCGCAGGTGGTGGGGCTGTTGGAGGCCGGGACGGCTCCCTGGGGCATTGTCACCAATGGCAAGCTCTGGCGGCTGTATAGCGCAAAGGCTCACTCGCGGGCCACCAATTATTACGAAATTGACCTGGAGGAGACCCTGGCCTCCCCCGACCCCGGCGAGGCTTTTAGATATTTTTACCTCTTCTTCCGGGCGGCGGCATTTACGCAAGACCCAGACCCTAAAGGTTTCCAAAAGCCTTTAAAACCTTTAGGGTCTCAGGAAGTTTCATTTTTAGACACCCTCCTAGAAGAGAGCGGCACCTACGCCCGCGAGTTGGGCGACCGCCTGAAAGAGCGCGTCTTTGAGCAGGTTTTCTCCCACTTTGCAAAAGGCTTCATCAACGGAATGGGCGGCCCCACGGAGTTGCTCACCCTCCCCCACGCGGTTCAAACCTCCCAGCTCAGAACAGTCTTCAACAGCACCCTCACCTTTCTTTACCGGCTGCTATTTTTGCTCTACGCCGAAAGCCGCGACCTGCTCCCCATCCGCGAAGTGCGGGGCTATCACAAAATCAGCCTGCAAAATCTCAAAGAAGAAATTGCCACACAGGCAGGCACGCTAGAGGACGAGGCTCCCCAAAATATCAGGGCGGCCTACGGCGAGCAAGACACCCTCTACCAACGCTTGCTGAAACTTTTTGAGGTCATTGACCAGGGCAGCGCGAAGCATAATGTTCCCGCCTATAATGGGGGATTATTTATGACCGACCCAGACCCCAACGCAAATGACGCGGATGCGGAGACGGCGCGTTTTTTGCAGCAGGCCAAGCTGCCCGACCGTTATTTGGCTTTGGGATTAGATTTGATGGCGCGGGATGTGGACGCCAAGCGGGGAGACCTGGGCCTGATAGATTATAAAAGCCTGGGAGTGCGCCAACTGGGTTCTATTTATGAGGGATTGCTGGAATTCAAGCTGCGGATTGCCCCGGAGCGGATGGCCGTGGTGGAGGGAAAGCGGGCCGAGGAAGTGATTCCCTACCGGGAGGCTATCCAGGGGGGGAGGAAAATCCTCACCGGGGGGAGGGGTGGGGCCGCCCAGGAGCGGGTTTATCCCAAGGGGACGGTTTATCTCGAAAACGACCGCCGCGAGCGCAAGGCCACGGGTTCATATTACACTCCCGATTATATTGTGAAGTACATAGTGCGCCAAACCCTTGGCCCCGTTATGGATGAAAAACTGGACGCCCTGCGCCCGCGTCTGCGCCAGGTGGAGCGGGATTACCACGCCCTGGTGCGCCGCAAACGGGAGATGGAAAAGGTCACGCCCGACGAACCGCGCTTGCTGCAAACCAATTTTGGAGATGAACTGCACGCTCTTTTTGAGATCAAGGTCTTAGACCCGGCCATGGGCAGCGGGCACTTTTTGGTAGAAGCGGTGGATTACGTAACCGACCGGCTGGTGCGCTTTTTGGATGGATTCCCGTTTTTAGGCGTCTTTTTCGAGGGCATGCGCCGGGCCATCCTCGAGGAGATGAACCGTCAGAAAGTGGACGTTGACCCCGACCGCCTGACCGATGTCACCCTCCTCAAGCGTCACGTCCTCAAACGCTGCATTTACGGCGTGGATCTCAATCCCATGGCGGTCGAGTTGGCTAAAGTGAGCCTGTGGTTAGATTGTTTTACTCTG
>DAOUWT010000055.1 GCA_030666985.1 Chloroflexota bacterium | reverse complement strand
CCCCTTTACTAGCTATGTCATTCTGAGGGCGTTTTTCCCGAAGAATCTCCTCGTTCGGAGTGGGAGACTCTTCGCTCACACAAAACATTCGCTCAGAGTGACATATTTCGAGTTTTTTACCAGAGGGATGTGACCGATTACGTGTTGCGAGTTGCAAAGGGCATTAGGAAGTTCCAGATAAATAATTATCCCAAATCCCGTGAAGCGTGTTGCGTGTTGCGTGTTGCGTGTTGCGTGTTGCTTGTTGCGTGATCACGCATCACGTCTTCACGCATCACGTTTCACGTTTTTGGAAGGTTTATTTTCTTGGAACTCCCTAACGGTGATGTCCCACTCCTCACCGGCGGAGTGGTCGTGGGCCGGCATTCCGCAAAAGTCTTCGTAGTCAATTAATTCAGTGACTTCAGGATCGTCGCCGCACACCTTACAGTTGGGGTTCTTGCGCAGTTTGACAAAATCGAAGGACATATCCAGGGCGTTGTAGAGCAACAGCTTTCCAATTAGAGACTCGCCCACACCGAGGATCACTTTGAGGGCCTCGGTGGCCTGAATGGTACCAATGGTGCCTGGCAACACGCCCAAGACGCCCGCCTCCTCACAGGAGGGAACCGATCCCGGGGGAGGCGGTTCAGGAAACAGGCAGCGATAGCAGGGGCCTTCTTCAGCGTAAAAGACACTGGCTTGGCCCTCGAAGCGGAAAATGGAACCGTAGATGTTGGGTTTATGTGTCATAACACACAGATCGTTGACCAGATACCGGGTAGGGAAATTATCGCTGCAATCGATGATCACATTGTACGGTTCGGCTATGCGCATGGCATTCTCGGAGGTGAACAGCTCGTCGTACACATCCACCTGAACAGTGGAGTTGACATCGAGGATACGTTCACGAGCCGACTCAACTTTGAGCGTATTCAGTTTGGATTCCCCGTGGATGATCTGACGCTGCAAGTTGGAGAAATCAACCACGTCATGATCAACCAACCCGATACGGCCAATCCCGGCCGCGGCCAGGTACAACGCCACGGGGGAGCCTAATCCCCCGGTGCCGATTACCAGCACCGAGGCGGCTTTGAGTTTGCGCTGCCCTTTCATCCCAATATCGGGGATCAGCAAGTGACGCGAGTAACGATAGATTTCCTCGTGAGATAAGTCTGGAAGGTGGGTGTTTTTAGGGTTCATAATTCTGTAGGTTTGATGATGCGTCCCCTGCGCTTTTTACCATTTACGACGACAAGGAGAGGCGAAGTAGTCCGGACGTGTCTAAAAAAGGTGGTTTCCTCAACGGCATTGACATTTTCGAGCCACTGCCAGTCAATATGGTCAGTACTCGATTTATGTTTGATGCAAATATAAGGAATTCCCGCTGAGATAATATTGTGAAAAAAATGACTTCCCTGGGAAGGGGCTACTATAAAGTCGTCGAGGTCTACTTCCATGATGACGCGTGCCCCGCTGATCGTGGCCCAATTTACTGGGATGCCTAAATGCCTATCCCCGGTGCCCCACCGCCCTGGGCCAATGAGAATATAGGGTTTTTTCTCTCCCGTCAATTTCTTGTTGATTTTACCTATTTCTTCTACCATAGACAAGGTTTTAGATTTATCGAAAGCCTCCGGTTTTACATAAACGATATCCTGGATATTCTTGATGACACAATTTCCAGAAATTTCTGTAGAAAACACGAAGAGGTCTTCGGGCCTAACTTCTACTTCTTCTTGCAGGTCACTCTCATATTCTAAAAATGGCCGGATTTGCAATAAATAAAAAGTTGATTTACGCTCATCTCCCGAAGCAAGATTGCTCGCAAACTCTATTTCGATGGGACATCCCATAGCTTTTTCTCCGAGCAGCAGCACTCGATTGATTATTTGAGCTACGGGGAAAGTCCCATACTTGAGTTGGCGATCGAAAGTAATCACCGGGTATCCCGTTTGATTATTCCAAAAACCACTCGAAAAAGTTCCATCACTGGGTCTATATGTATCGGCTATTTCCGCAAGCGTCCCATCTTGAATGGCGGTTCGAAGACCGTATAAAGACAGGAAAGTGTCTTCTCCTTTTTCGATATCAATTTCCTTCTCACTTAGCCTGATAGCATAGAAATCGCGCTGACTTTCTTTTATGAGTTGCTCTGGTTCTGAATAGAGATTGATTTTAGGGCGTTTCGGGCTGAATCGCCTGGTTAATCCCCCTTCAACGACCATTTTTCCCAAACCTAAAACCAGATGCGCTATCCTGTCCTCGGGCTGCAAACGATCGCCAAGGGGATAATAGTTGTAAGAAGCGGCTATGCCAGAGAAATCAGGGTAGTATCGATCTTCATATTGCCTGCCAACAACTTCTTGAATGACCACAGCCATCCTTGATTCTGCCAGCGGCATTCCCATGGTCTCGGTATAAGATCGAGCTAATTCTAAATAGGTCGAAGCATAGACTAATTTGATTGCCGTCACCAATTGTTTAATCCGCTCGTCAACATTTGGGCTGCAATTGGGGATCATATAAGTCGCAAAAACACCGGCAAAAGGTTGGTAAAACGAATCCTCGAAGATATTCGAGGAACGCACAGCCAAAGGTACTGTGGTACTCTCGAAAATAAATTTTAGATCAGACCACAACGAAGCCGAAATTTGGGCCTTGACAAAACGCTCTTTAATTGCTTTGTCAGAAGCGCCTGAAAAGGCAATATCGTAAAGGTGGTTTCGCTGCATAAATTCTTCGAATTCATCTGTTCCAATTACAGTAGTTTTCGGAATTTGAATTGTGATATTGGAAAAATCCTCTTCGAATCCAGAAAGATATGAGTTCTCCAGGAACAAAAGAAACGCGATCCCGCGTCCCTTTCCCCCCAGCGATCCTGGTCGAAGCCGGACAAAGCGATAACCAGGATAATAACTATCTGGGTCAAAATCAATGATCGTTCCTAATCTTTCTCGAAGTAACTTATCGACCAATGAAACCAGCATTTGTCTCAAGCCTTCGCCATCCTCGAATTCAGATACTTTTCTAGGTTTTAGCTGCCGGGCCACTTCGAATGCCCCACGGGCAGACATCCATCCCGAAAAGTGATCATACCTGGCATGATATATCAAGGACTGCTGTGGAGCACGCTTGATGATCTCCTGGAGTTCGAAAGGATTGTTTGCCACTCCCACAACCTCATCATTTGGAAGTCGAAAAGTAAAGGCCCCAAAACCCATGAAATCCATCATGAAACTGCGCAATTCATGCATGAGAGAGCCTGAGTTTTTGTTTACGAAATATCCCCGAAGATTCTCAGCACGTTTTCGGTCTGCTTCATTATTCGACTGGAGCATCAGCGGTAAGGTCGGAGTTTCTTGTCGAATAAGACGTGCTAGATCAAGGCCAGCATCCTCGGTAATGATCCCTCCCTTGGGGAATTTGATATCGGTAATCACCCCCATGAGATAGTCTTTATATTGTTGATAATAATTGACAGCCTCTTCATAATTACTGGCAAGGAGTACTTTGGGCCGGGAGCGCATTTGCAGAAGAGAATAATAATCATTACCGGAATCGAGAATTAAACGATGCGTTTGGCGCATAATTTCTGTGTATAAGACCGGCAAGTAAAGGGAATTAAATTGAATAGAATCTTCAACGACGATGATTACTCGTACATCCCCTGTCTTGGTGTCGTTGTCCACATTCATTTGATCTTCAAGTAACTTAATGATGGCGACAAAAACAGAAGAAGAACCATTCCAAACAAAAATCTGATCTATATTAGTGTTTTGCACTTTTTCAGTTTGCAAAGATTGAAACTCGATTGGACTATTCAACAAAAGAACAACCGGGATGTCATAAATTTCTTTGACTTTTCCAGCAAATTCCCATGGTATGTCTTCTCCAATGCGACGCATTGTGATGACCAAATCGAATTTCTTTTTGCTCAACAACGCTAACGCCCGACTAACGGAGGAAGCCCTCGAAATACGTGGCAGCGTGCGAAGATTGAGATTATGAAACTCTTCATAAATCTGATCTGAAAGACGCACATCCTCTTCGATTATGAATGAATCGTAAATACTTGAAACCAAAAGGATCTCATTTATTCGCTTGCGCATCAATAAACGATATGTCCTGTACTTAGGACGATATTCAAGTAAATCGCCCTCTCTCTCTTTGACTTTAGCTTTCATAATCACTCCAGGCTGTGCGAGTTGCGAGTTGCGAGTGGCAAGTTGCATGTGGCAAGTTTGCAAGTTCAGTTCGGTAAATCGATTGGAAATTGACCAACACACATATTTTACCCTCTATTTCTCTACACGTAAGCGCAATACATCCCACGCATCATCGCAAAGCATCCCCATAGGGGGACGCACCACTCTTCACGCATCACTCATCACTCCTCATTTTTCCCCCTTGCAAACCTAAACCAAGATGCTATAATCCCCCCCAATATCCAAAACATTGATCGGGACGAGTACCGTTTGCGAAAGTCACAGAGAGAGAGGGTCACCGGCTGAGAGCCTTCTTGATAGCAACAACGCGAAAACCACCCGTGAGTGAGTGTCTCAAATCATTGAGTGATGCCTCAAATCATTGAGCAAGTACCTCAAATCACTACCAGTGAGAGTATGGAACTCCGGGTCAGCCCGTTATAGCTGCCAGAGTGCGTGACAAATAAAACTTGTCGTGTAACTTGGGTGGAACCGTGTGGAGAACCTGCACCCCAAGAGGGCGCGGGTTTTTGTGTTTAACGCAACACGCCACACGCATCACGCCACACGCAACACGCCCACACGCCCACACACAAAACAAGGAGACCCCCATGCCCCGTAACATCCCCATCATATTCCTCGGACTAGGCAGCGTAGGAAGCGTCCTGCTGCGCCAAGTACTGGATACCCGCGACGTGCTGGCCCAACGAGCCGGGCTGCGCCTCACCCCCATCGGATTGGCCGACAGCGCAGGATTACTATTCGACCCCAACAGCCTCTCCCAAAAAACACTCCACGCCGCGCTCCAGGCCAAAAGTGATGGGCAGCGGCTGAACACCCTGCCAAAAAGCCGCCCCCTGGAGGATATGAACGACACCCTCCGCTCAGACGCCATCCTGGCAGACGTAACAGCCTCCCCCAAGACAGAACCCATCCTGCGAGCGGCCCTGAACGCCGGATGCCGCGTCATCCTGGCCAACAAGCACCCCCTCACCGGCCCCTGGGATAACGCCCGCCAATTCCTGGAACACTCCCACCTGCGCTACGAAGCCACCGTCGGGGCCGGGCTGCCCGTCATCGCCACCCTGCGCTACCTCCTAAACACCGGCGACAAAATCACCACCATAGACGGCAGCCTGAGCGGAACCCTGGGCTACCTCTGCGCCGAATTGGAGCGGGGAGTATCCTACTCCGCCGCCGTTTACCAGGCCCGCTCCATGGGCTACACCGAACCCAACCCCCGCGAAGACCTCAGCGGCCGGGACGCAGCCCGCAAAGCCCTCATCCTGGCCCGCACGACCGGCTGGCCCCTAGAAATGTCCGACCTCACCGTCGAGGCCCTCTATCCCCCCGCCCTGGCAGATGTCTCCACCGAAGCCTTCATGGCCGCCACATCCACCCTAGATGATGAATACGCCACCCGCATAGAAGCCGCCCGCGCCCAGGGAAAAACCTTGCGCTACGTGGCCCACATCGGCCCCAACGGTGGCACAGTAGGGCTAAAAGCCGTCCCTCAAGACAGTCCCCTGGGAGCCTTGCGCGGCCCCGCCAATTACGTCGCCTTTCACACCAACCGCTATGCCGAAACGGGATTGGTAGTCTCTGGCCCCGGGGCCGGCCCCCAAGTCACCGCTGCGGGAGTTTTGGAAGACATCATCAAAGCCGCCAATCTTGCACCTGAGCGGCACATCCCCGTCATCAGCAACGCAGAGAAAACAATGCCCTCCATTTCCAATACGAGAAAAACAACGCCCGCCTTGGTTATGAAATTTGGCGGCACCTCCGTTGGCAGCACCCAAGCCTTCACGCAGGCAGCCAATATAATAGAAGAACAATCCCAGCACTGGAAGCATTTGGTCGTGGTCGTCTCGGCCATGAGCGGCGTGACCGACACCCTCCTCGAAAGCGCAAAAGCAGCCGTCCAGGGGGATGAACAAACCCACCGCGCCATCATCGCCAACTTGCGTGCCAAGCACCATAAAACCATAGATGAGTTATTCAACCAAAATAACAACCCCATCCAACTGCGGGCAGAGGTAGATAAACTGGTGGATGAGCTGGCCGCCTTTTGTTACGGCATCCACATTTTGGGGGAGGTAACCCCCCGTGCGCTGGACGCGGTTACCTCCCTGGGGGAGAGGCTCAGCGCCCGCGTTTTGGCGGCCCTGCTCCGCCAGGGGGGGGCGCGGGGGACCGCGGTGGACGCGTCTGAGCTAATCCTCACCGACAACACATTCCAAAACGCGGCTCCGCAACTGGATGGAACACGCGCCCGCATCTCCACCCGCCTGGCCCCTCTCCTGGACGACGGGCTAATCCCCATCGTGACCGGCTTCATCGGCTCCACGGCCGAGGGCGTGACAACCACCCTGGGGCGCGGCGGAAGCGACTACAGCGCAGCCATCCTGGCCGACTGCCTCAACGCCAATGAGGTTTGGATATGGAGCGACGTTGACGGCGTTATGAGCTCAGATCCCAACTTAGTCCCCCAAGCTCAAATCATCAGCGACCTTTCTTATAGCGAAATGAGCGAGCTGGCCTATTTTGGAGCAAAAGTGCTGCACCCGCGCACCATCCGTCCCGTCGTGGAGCGCGGCATCCCGCTGTGGGTCAAAAACACCTTCAACCCCGCTTGTCCCGGCACCCGCGTCACCCCCAAGCCGGAGAATGCCCCAGGTACAGTCAAATCCGTCACCGTCATCAAGGGCCTCAGCATGGTCACAGTGGAGGGGCGCGGCATGATGGGCGTACCCGGTATAGCCGCCCGCACATTCTCTGCCGTTGCCAGCCAGGGCACAAGTGTATTGATGATCTCCCAAGCCTCATCGGAGCAATCCATCTCTTTCATCGTCCCCACAGAAGATGCGCCCCCCGTCATCCACGCCATCGAGGAGGAGATGGCCGCAGAGCTATCACGGCGAGACGTAGACCGGGTTTGGGCGCTGGACGACGTGGTAATCGTCACCGCCGTGGGGGCTGGGATGCGCCACACCCCCGGCGTAGCGGCCCGCATCTTCGGCGCCCTGGGGCAGGGGGACGGGGACGGGCGTCACATCAACGTCATCGCCATCGCCCAAGGCTCATCTGAATGCAGCATCTCGCTCGTCGTCGCCGCCGAGGACGCGCTTGACGCGGTGCGGCAAATTCACGATAAGGTGATAGTGAAGAGTGATGCGTGATGCGTGATGAGTGATGCGTGGTGCGTGTTGCGTGGTGCGTAGTACTCAATATGGATAGCGAAGGTTTGTAACCGAGCGATGCGGCACACCTCTGACAGGATAGCGAAGGTTTACGTTTTACTCTTTACTCATCACTCTTTACGTTTCACGTCTTCACGTTTTCACGCCGCCCAAATGGATAGCGAAGGTTTGTAACCGAGCGGTACAGCGGAGAATTGCGGTCATTCGAGGTGCAATGCACTTTGGACTACAAGTGCAGCGCACCTCTAACGGGGTAGCGAAAATTTACGTTTTACTCTTTACTCATCACTCTTTACGTTTTCACGCCATCACGTTTCACGTTTTACGTTTCATTTTCAGGAGAAAACTATGAAAACCTACGGCCAATCCACTATTAGCGAATTTCTGGAAGATTTTGTCATCTTCCGAAACTTAATCCCCCTTGATGAGCGTCTGCCAGCCCTGGACGATATCCGTGAGCGGGCCGGTGTCCCTGCTGGGGTGACGCCGCGCAAGAGCCAAGCGGCTTATGCCCGCGTCATCGTCGAGATTCTCAAGGCTGCCAAGGTGTTAGATGGCACAGATACCCCCATCAAGCGGCTGCTGTACATTGGCGACACACGCCTGAACGATGGCACCGCATTCATCAACATTGCCCGGGCCGGCAATTGGCCGGGGATAGCTTTCATCGCCTCCGAGACCCCCCCTTTATCCCCCCCAGAAATCGTAGAAAAAGAGGGCGGCACACTGTATTTAGCCCAACGCTGGGGAGCTATCACCGACTTTGAAGCCTACTGCCAGGAGTAAAATTTCCCCATCGACGAGCAAACGGCCATCATTGTTGATATTGATAAAACGGCCCTGGGAGCGCGGGGGCGCAATGACCACGTCATCAACCAAGCTCGCGTTGCCGCTGTGCGCAGTACGGTGGAAGATTTGCTGGGAGATGATTTTAGTGCGGCTAATTTCCAGGCTGCTTATGATGTACTCAATCAGACCGAATTTCACCCCTTTATGACCGACAATCAAGATTATTTGGCCTATATTTGCCTGATCCTGGGGAGTGGTTTATACAAATTGGAGGCATTGGTCAAGCGGGTGCGTTCCGAAGAAATGACATCCTTCAAGCAATTCATCACTGAGGTCAACGAAGAGATAGATAAACTCCCCCGCTCCCTGGGAGAGATTCACAAAAGCGTCTACACCAGAGTCCAAGAGGGCGACCCCACCCCGTTCAAGGCCTTCCGATATAATGAGTATCGTGCCACGCTGGCCCGCATGGGGCACTTGGAGCCAAACGCCCCTGTGGACACTTTGCTCGCCAATGAAATCGTCATCACTCAAGAAGTTCGCGCCGCAGCTCTGCGCTGGAAAAAGCAAGGAGCGTTGCTATTTGGCCTCTCCGACAAGCCTGATGAGGCCTCAGTCCCAAGGACAGAGGTCTCGGTTCCGAGAAATGAGGAGGCGAAACAGGGAATGTTGCCCATCCATCGAGTAGAGACGCACATAGTGGGAGAGTGACGAGTAAAGAGTGATGAGTGATGCGTGAAATAATAGTCTTGCGTTCCAGGTACTATCGTGTAAAATGAAATCAGGAGGTCAAACTATGACTGTAAAAAATATGGTTGTCAAAGAACCTGTCTTTATCGGAGAACAGGAGAACCCTGTCGCTGTTTTGATACCAATAGACCTTTACCGCTCATGGCAACATCAATTGGAAACAGACGACGAATCTTTAGCTCAAGCAAGCTCTCTTAAGCCTGCCAAACAAGAGAAAAGCAGCGGCTTTGAGCGTGAAAAGGCTGCTTTTGAAAAGATGAAACCCAATTTGCTAGCAAAATATCACGGTAAGTGCGTCGCGGTGGTAGGGGGCAAGGTTGTTGAGGTGGGAAATGACAAAATCAAGATTATTGACCGAGTACGCGAACGCTTCGGGCAAGTGTCTATGTATGTACAGTGGGTAACAGATAAACCACGCGTCTACCGTTTCCCACATCGGCGGGTAGCCCGACAATGATTTACTCCTACAACAAACAATATTCTCCCCCCGCACCTGTTCTTACACTCAAAATTACTCTACCAGAATTATCTCAATCACACACAGAAATTAACGGCCAACTAGATACAGGAGCCGATATTTCTGCTATACCTGCCAAGGTTGTAGAGGAATTAGATTTAGAACCTGCAAGCGAAATACTCATCTCTGGCTACAACTCACAAGAAGAGACAATCCCTACATACATCGTAGGACTAGAATTGCCCCAAGCCCGTGTTCGGCACATTGAAGTGATTACCATTCCTGAATATTACGTTCTACTCGGCCGTGATATTCTAAATCACTTTTACATCAATCTAAATGGCCCTGACTTGACATTTGAAATGGCGGTTCAACATAATGACATATCATAGCTGGCTAGAATGTACCCGTGGCTGCGGGACTCAATATTCGATTTACGACGTGATCTATCACTGCGAAAAATGTGGGGGATTGCTAGATGTTGAACACGATATAGAGGCTTTGAAAGACCGCAGCTCTGAAAAATGGAAGTCGCTCTTTGACGAACGCACACGCTCCAACCAATGGCCTTACGGGAGCGGGATTTGGGGCAAAAAGGAATGGATTCTTCCGCAGATAAATAATGAGAACATCGTTTCTATGTACGAGGGGCACACCAATTTATTCTGGGCGCGTCAGCTTGGAGCGGAAATCGGCGTGCCCGATTTGTGGGTCAAGCAATGCGGTAACAGCCACACAGGTTCATTCAAAGACTTGGGGATGACCGTGCTGGTCTCGGCAGTCAATCAAATGCTGGCGGATGGCAAGCCCATCCGCGCCGTGGCCGCTGCCTCAACGGGAGACACCTCCGCTGCGTTGGCCGCTTACGCCGCGGCGGCAGGCATCCCCTCGGTGATCCTCCTGCCACGGGGCAAGGTATCCACCGCCCAACTTGTCCAACCAATCGCCAACGGGGCCTTGGTTCTATCCCTAGACACAGACTTTGACGGCTGCATGTCCATTGTCCAGGCGCTGACCGCTGATCCCACAATTTATTTGGCTAACTCAATGAACTCTCTCCGCATCGAGGGGCAAAAATCCATTGGGATTGAGATAGTGCAACAATTTGGCTGGGAAGTGCCCGATTGGATCATTATCCCGGCCGGGAACTTGGGCAACGTAAGCGCACTGGGACGGGGTTTGTTGATGATGCGGGAGTTGGGCCTAATAAACAGCCTGCCACGGATTGCCTGCGCTCAAGCGGCCAACGCTAACCCCCTTTATTTGAGTTATAAAACCGGCTTCAAGGAATACGTTTCAGTGGAAGCGCAAACGACATCAGCCTCGGCCATTCAAATTGGAGCACCGGTGAGCTATGAGCGTGCGGTCAAGGTCTTGAGAGCTTTTGACGGCGTGGTTGACCAAGCCAGCGAGGATGAGCTTGCCAACGCCTCCGCCCGTGCCGACCGAACCGGGCTTTATACCTGTCCCCAAACGGGAGTGGCCCTGGGAGTTCTCTTCAAAATGGTAGAACGCGGCGAGATGACCCCCGATGACCGCGTTGTGGTAATTTCTACAGCGCACGGACTCAAGTTCACGGATTTCAAAGTCAATTATCACGAGAATGCCCTAAGCGGCGTCGAAACCAGATACGGGAATCCCCCGCTGGAACTCTCCGCTGATTTGGGCGCGGTCAATGATGCCATTAATCGGGCGATTCGGTAGCAAGATATTAGATATTGGGGATTAGATATTGGGGATTAGATATTGGGGATTAGATATTGGGGATTAGATATTGGGGATTAGATATTGGGGATTATGAAGTCATTTTTGCGGCGGGGTTGCTGTAGCAAATAAAGCGTCTGTGTATCTCTGTGTAATTCTTTTGGTTCCTTGGGAGGGTCTAATCTGAAGATACGTCCGCTCTATCTCTTTTGATATTTTGAGACCGTCACTCCATTAAATGCCTTACGGCTGTCTTTGACAAGTTTAAGCTTGCCTTTTTCTACCAAACTTGCCAAGCCATTATTTTGGATATATCCTTTAAAATTATTGTAGTGTTCTCCGCCGGCCATACGTTCAATTAAAGTGATGCCCATTTTACCAAGTATTGTCGTTTTATCATCAAAAACAAAATCAACTATAAGGATAAAACCGTCTTCCTTGATAAGCCTGCGAGCTTCTTCTATTAACTTTTCTTGAGTATTCCTATCTTTTTCGTGGACTGCGAAACTGATCATGACAATGTCGAATGAGGCATCATCAAAAGCGGTTTTTGTAGCGTCCTCATGATAAATCTTTATCGGGCACCCATTTTTTTGGGCTACTCTCAACATTGCTTCAGAAATATCAAGACAATGGAGGTCTTTGAACCCATTTTTTGATAGCAATTTAAGCTGATTACCAGTGCCACAACATAAATCTAAAATCGCTTTATCTTTGTACTCCAAAAGCTCGTTCATCACGGCTAGTCTTATGGACTTAAGAGCTAAGTACAGCATAGGATCGTAAATAGTCGCCGAGAAACTATAATCTTCTTTCATGTAATATCAAGTCCTTCATCGTCTTGGTATTCTGCCATCCCAATTTTTACTACACTAGGGGCATCCCGGATGAGAGCGCAACCGTAAATCCACTGAGCAGCAAAATACTGACACCGAATATGATGTTAAGTATCATCAAAGCGGCTTTCAACTTTTCTTGGGATGGGGTAGATGCCCCTCCCAGGGCCAGACTGCGGTACAGGGCAATGGCAATCATCGCTATGACCAAAATATGCTTGATTGTCAAGGCAGCAGAATAAGCATTGCCAAAACTAAACAATCCCAGAAATGCTGAGGAACGGTTAGCTTGGAGCAAGCCGGTGAGTACCAATCCCACCAGACTCACATAAACCCACACACTGTGGCGTTTTTGGATAGCGTCCATTAATTTTTTGCTGGTTCTAACGGATTTTGTGGTTTCAGGTAAAATGAGGCAAAATTAACCAAAAACAACCACGGGATTAGTCAATTATGCCTCAACGAAAGTATACCAAAACAAAAGAAAAAGTCAGCAAGCCTTCAAAACGAATTATTT
>DAOUWT010000002.1 GCA_030666985.1 Chloroflexota bacterium | reverse complement strand
GTATCGTTGGGAAAATCGGCCGCATCGCCCTCGTAAAGGGCCACGGCATCCGGTCCATTTTGGAGCAAGTTTGAAACAGATTCTAAATCACAATGGGGGACGTTGGCTTTATTTCCACAAACCACAAAATAGCCCGTAGAACCCGTGCTCCACAAATCCAGGTCAATGGAGCGGTAAGAGGCATCGTCGGAGCCATTGAAAAACACCATGACCATGCCGCTTAAATCGGTATTTCCTTCACCGCCATCATATAGTTCTATAAATTCAGCTCCATCAACCCCGGCTTGGTCAACATCGACCTCATTTATTATCACGGTGGCCGGCAGATGAATGTCCCCATCATTTCGAGGCTGAATCTTGAAATTCCCATAAGAATAGTCTAGCGGCCCGGTCACAGCATCCAGGTTATCGCCGTTGGCGGGCGTGTAGGTGTAAGTGCCTTTATCGCCAATCCGCGCATCGCCGCCCCCATCACTGACGGCCCATTCGTCAAAGCCTAAATCCGCATCGGTGACGGTGACTGTTTCAACGCGCACCAACACGCCCTCCCACCTTTCTTGGGAGACGTCCCCGGTGGGCAAAACTTCGGGTGCGGGGAGGGCGTTGTCATTGGATAAAATCTCGAAATCGGAGATGGAATCCAACTCGGTGAGGGCGAAGTATTCGTCCACGGTTCCGGTTAGCCGCACGCGGTCTCCCACGTGGGGAACGTTGACACCGTCATGCACCCACACCCCGCTCCACGCCCCTCCGCCGGAGTCCTGAACGAAATATCCGCTGTAAAACGTGGCCGTGACTATGCCCCCGGTGGTCACGCTTTGCCCCGCCAGGGGGGAGTCGCCGTTCGTGTCGGGGGGATATTGAACCTCGTAGATGGGCGTGTAGCCGGGGGATGAGCATCCCACAAAGGGGGTACCGTCCACCATCGTCCCGGGGGAGAAAAGTGCCCCGGCGGATGCCTTGATTTCGGCGTGTTTCCAAAACAGAGGCGCGGTCACATCTGGGTAGCGGCTAAGGGCTTGGTTGTCCCCACCCTCAGCGCCAAACGTAACCACAGCGTGGTCGCCACCCCCATCGTTGAGGGTGACAGTGTCCCCGCCGTTGTTGAGACTCAGGGCGCCGCTGCTGGCCGTTTGCGTGAGGGATTGGCCGAAATCTCCCGTGGGAGTTCCTCCCCCAAAGATAACTATCCCGCAGTGGCTAGGGATAACCGTCCCCGGCGGGAAGGTGTGCCGCACGGCGGAGGCATCCGCCAATGTCCAGCCCGAAATATCCACATCCCAAACCGAGTTGTTGACGATCTCTACAAATTCGTCTGCGCTGCTGCTCCGCACACCATCCCCGTTGGCGTCGCCGGGCAAATCGGGGGCCGGGTCGGCGTGAATTTCGTTAATGACCAAGTTGGCGGCGGGTTGGATGTCTGCATCGTCGCGGGGCTGAATTTTGAAGTTATCGTAGGTGTAGTCCACGGGGCCGGTGAGGCTTTGGAGCGTGTCGCCGGTGACGGGGGTGTAGGTGTAGCTGCCCTTGTCGTCCACGCGGATATTGCCGCTCCCGTCGTTAATGGCCCATTCGCCAAATCCCAGATTATGGTCGGTGACGGTGACAACTTCCACGCGGACGAGGACGCCCTCCCACTGCTCTTGGGCCACATCCCCGGTGGATAGAATTTCCGGCACGGGGAGGGGGTTGCCGCTGGAGACAAGGGTATAGCCGGTGATGGTGGTCAGCTCGGTGAGGTTGTTGAATTCCGCCACTGTTCCCGTAACCTGGACGAGGTCGCCCCGCGTGGGAGGGTTGGCGGCGCTCATGAGCGCTTGGTCGTAAACGAAGAGGCCGTTCCAGGCGCCGCCGGCCGGGTCTTCAATGAAGTAGCCATCCCCAAAAGCGGCTGTGACCACGCCAGAGGTGGTGACATTTTGCCCCGCGAGGGGAGAGTCGCCGCTGGGGTCGGTGGTGTGCTGGATGTCGTAAATGGGGGTGAGGGTGGTGTCATCCAGAACTTGCACATTGTCCAGACGGAGATATTCGGTGCCGGCATCATTTTTCATCACCACCTTGATTTTTAGCGTGCTGCCGGATACGGCCTGGGTGATGGTGGTTGTGCCCCAGTCGCCGTCGTCGGGGATGTCGCCCACGAGAGTGTGAGTGCCGCTCCCCAGCCCGTTCCAGTTGGCAATGAGGGTGAACGCCCCGCCGTCGAGACTGTAATAAACGTCAAAGTAGTCATCGCTTTCGTGGTCGCCCGATTCTGCGGCATCCAGGCTAAAGCTGACGCCGGAGAGGCCCGAAATGTCAATTGATTCCGATTCCCACACGGCGGGGCCGTCCAGGTCGCGGCCCTCGAAAACTTCGCCCTCCACGCGGAACCAGTCGGTTGTGGCGCTCAGGTCGGCGCCGCTGATGTCGATGTTCCATTTGGTGACGCCGTCCATGTCGATGGTGCTGCCCGTGGCGCCTTTGCCGTCAAGGGAGGGGGCGTTGAAGTCCTCTTGCCAGGTGGTGGCGGCGTGGGCGGGGGTGAGGATGAGGAGTGTGAGGGATGTGAGGAGTATGAGGTTTCTGAGGTGTGTGAGGGGGGAGCGGGGCATGGGTTGGCCTCGGGGATTAGTCGCTTGACAGTTGGATTGGAAATGGCTTATACTACAAAGAGAATGTTGTGGGTGCGTAGGTGATAGGAAGTGATTTGAAAATGACTCGTAGAAGTATTATACCGAATTTTTTCTAGTACAACAAAAATTAGAAAATCTGGTACACTAGTATAGATTAAATAATGGAAGACAATTTTAGATATAGGGAAAATTCACATGTTACATAATTTGAGAATTCAAAAATATCGATTGTTTGAAGATTTTGAAATATCGTCTTTGGCTAAGGTGAATTTGATTGTTGGAACGAATAATTCTGGCAAAAGCAGTTTATTAGAAGCGATTCATCTTTTAACAAGCGATGATGTTCGTTCAAGTTTAATACACCTGTTGCACGAAAGAGGCGAGTATATTCCAAGAATAATTAACCGTTATAAAACAGATACTCGTGGTGGTTATCAAGTTTCGCATATTTTTAACGGGCATTCACTGGAGTATGGACAAGCGATTATAATTTCTTCAAAGAATGATCAGAAAATTAGTCTTAAGATTTCCTTGCATGAAGAAGATACTACTCAGCTATCCTTGTTTGACGAAGATGGCTCGGAAATAGGAGAACTTGAGCATCGCCTTGTTTTTGAACACTCTAAATTTACATCTCCAAAAAAGAAAGAATCATCATTGCTTTTAGATGTAGATGGCCTAATTCCTGACCACAGGATGTATACAAGGAATACTCCCATACCATCTGAGATTTCCAAACTGATTACTACAAATCATCTTGGATACGATGAGTTGGCAGTTCTATGGGATGGTATTACCTTGACAGAAAAAGAGGATAAGATTGTTGATGCTCTACAAATACTTGAACCAAAAGTAAAGCGGCTCAGTTTTACAAGCCGGCAGACCTCTAATAGTGGAGTCCTACTTAAGTTGGATGATAAAGATGAACCAATACCCCTTGGGAGTATGGGGGATGGAATGCGGCGTATTTTGGCAATAATAGCCTCGTTAGTGAATGTTGGCAGCGGAACATTGCTTGTTGACGAAATAGATACAGGGCTTTATTATGCAACACTCAAGGATATGTGGCGACTAATTTTTCAGACAGCATCCAAACAAGATGTACAAGTTTTTGCTACTACTCATAGCTGGGATTGCGTTAAAGCTTTCCAGGAAGCACTTGTTGAATTTGAAAATCCTGATTTTGGTCGGTTAATTCGCATCGAGAGAATAGACGAGCAGATTGGAGAAGTGCCTTACTCCGTTGATGAATTGAGCATTGCTGTAGAACAAGATATAGAGGTGCGCTGATGCTAAACGCAGAACTGCTCGTTGAAGGTAAAAATGATAAACATGTTGTTTGGGCTTTATGTGAGCAATATCAAGTGCTGGAAAATTTTTCTGTCGAGGAACCAGGGGAAGATAAAGGCGGTGTAGATGCTTTGCTTGAAGGCATTGCGGTTAGGCTAAAGCAGTCTAAACTCAATGCTCTTGGCATTGTTCTGGATGCAGACCAGGATATAGAGAGTAGATGGGACGCTGTATGTGAGCGTTTGAGACAGGCTGGGTATTCAAACCTTCCTGATGGGCCTAATCCAAATGGGACTATCATTGAATCGGATCAAATGCCTCGAGTTGGCATTTGGATAATGCCGAACAATCATTTACCAGGAATGTTGGAAGACTTTGTCGCAGAATTAATCCCAGATGACGATGACCTGAAACCCAAAGCCGAAGATATTTTGCGGGAAATTGAAAACGAAAATCTGAACAGGTATTCGTCTTTGCATCACCAGAAAGCTTTTATCCATACATGGTTGGCTTGGCAAGAAACACCTGGTCAGCCTATGGGGTTAGCCATAACTGCACATGCATTGCAACATAATCAGCCGCTTGCACAAAAGTTTGTGGATTGGCTGAACCGGTTGTTTAATGCATAAACTGTCGTACTAAGCCAATAGGGGGCAAAAGTAATAGCAGGGTATCTCAGAGTGGTAGTCTGCTGGGGCAGGAGGCCATCCTCGAATAAAACACGAACGCCAAGGGCGTGCAGAGCAAAACGAATACTGTACGGCCACCCATTCGAGTATTCGTGCTCTAATTCGTGGATGGTAACGATAACTTGCAGTGCTGTCCTGGAAAACAAGAATAGGGATAAATACCACTTTGAAATGATGGGAGAGTCCAAGGTGAAAGTAACATTTACCTATGGTATACTTCAGTTATCTAAGACAAAATTTGCGAGGGCTTGTTGAAATGCCAGCTGACTTTGATGCTCCTCTTGAGGACTACATGCTGTGAAATTTGAATGGGATACAAATAAAGAGAAAATCAGGCATATCAAAAAAGGTGTCCAAAATGAAAAAAGAATACGATTTCACAAATGCAGAACAAGGCAAATTTTATAGACCAATAGAGGAATTAGATATTCCAATCTATTTAGATAAAGAGGTTAAAGACTTTTTTATCGAAAATATCCAAAATAAAGATACCGTTCTTTCTTTGAGCGAAGTTGTCAATTCTTTGCTTAAACAAAACATAGAAATTTCTGAAAAATTATTTAGGGCATAGCAGATAATTAACTTGGTTGCTGTTTTGCTAATGACACAAGATGGATACTTTAAGTTTCAATTACACAGGCAGGTGTATTTAGCAAGGAGAAGGTTAAAACAATAATGGATGATGAACTGCGCCCAGAATACGACTTGAGGAGTTTGCGGGTGAGAAAGGTTGGGCCTGGACGAAAGGGGTTCGGGCCATCTGTCCGCTTAGAAGAGGATGTGGCCAATGTGTTTCCAGACTCTGAGGCGGTTAATGAAGCTCTGCGATTTTTAATTAGAATTGCAAGAGAAAATGAGTTAGCTCTGCCTCAAAGATAATGCCTACCGATAACTTGCAGCGCCGCCCTGAAAACCAAGGCCAGGAACGAATATCACTCTAAGCTTGTGGGGGAGTCCAAGGTGATGGTGGGGGTATTTGCTAAAATATATTGGCTCTTTAGGATTTCACGGGATTGAACAAACATTTGCCACGAATTTCACGAATTAGCACGAATACCATGGGCACGCGGCGTAAAACATACGCAAAGCGTTAGTGGCGAAAAATTGCGATTTGGCAAATCTATCCCGTAAGTTCCCAGAGACCCAAATTAACCTCCCTTTTCCTCACACATCTCGGCAGCGTCTTTTACTTTCGCCTCTAAGCTCGCTTCTCCCCCATATTCCAAAGCGATCCTAAAATAGCGTTCCGCTTCGCACCATTCTGCTTTTTCCGTCAATGATTCAGCGTATTGTTGAACTGCGTCCCGGTAGCGCTCCTGGACTGTGGCCCCCGAAGCGTCCTGAAAGCCAGGTGCTTCGTCCACTATCAAACTAAAATAGTAGACCGCCTTGCGCCAATCTATGCCCCAATAACTCACTCCGGTCAGGTAGAAGCTGGCCCACTCCAGGCTGTTTTGCCCCTCCACGTCCAGGACGCCGAAGCGGGCCGCGCGTTCCAGGTCGTAGACGCCCCCCGCCAGGTCCCCCTCCCCAATGTACGCCATCCCCCGGTTGTAGAGAGCGGTGAATAACAAGCCATCCACCTCGGCGGGCTGATGCTCCGGATGAAAGGCGCGTAAGGCTTGCAGGGTCTCGATTGCCAGTGACCATTCCCTGTTTTTCACGAGGTCTTGGGCCTGGTACAAAAGCTCGGCCTCATTTGGGATTTCAGGTGTTGGCGTGATTGTGGGAGTGACCTGCGGATCGGGCGCGGGCGTTTGGGTAGGTTCGGCGTAGATGCCTATTAGAGCGGCGACCAATTTTTTCTCGATGTCCGGGAAGGCCGGGTCTATTTTGAGAACATATTCGAAGTGCATTTTAGCATCCATGTAGCGTTCGGCGTCCAGGGCCTGATTCCCCAGGACGAACTGCTCTTGGGCGGCGACCATGGCTGCCATCATATCCTGAGCCGTTTGGCCGCTATCCTCCACCTGAAGGTTGGCTTGGAACCCCGCTATTCCACTCCCTACCGCAATGAGGATCAGAACAAAGATTGAGAGGCCCAGGAGCCATTTCCCGGAGGAAGACGCCGAATTCATTCGGTGGCTTGTTTTTGGAGGAGTGGTGTTTTTGGACATTGATTTCACAGCCTATACTCAGAACGTTTAATGTCATTCCTTCTTGTCGTGTCGGAGCTTATTATACCGTGTATCGCTCCCGCAAACCGCCAATCGCCAGACCCTTTGCTCAACCCATCCTGTTTCCCTGATCCCCTGTTTTCCTGTTTCCCTGCCTCTCTCTACCCTTCACGCACTTTTTACATTATAATACCCCTATGCCCGACTTCCGCTTTTCCTGCCCCATCATCGTCCGCTACAGTGATCTTGACCCCCAGGGGCATGTCAACAACGCCCGTTACCTGAGCTACTTCGAGCAAGCTCGAGTGGTTTACATTCAGCATCTTGAACTTTGGGATGGGAAATCTTTTCTCGATCTCGGCTTTGTTTTAGCAAATGCCCATGTAGATTTCAAGGCTCCCATTCTTCTCTCCGATGACATTCAAATAAAAATGCGCGTTTCACGTATCGGTGAAAAAAGCCTCGAGATGGAGTATCAAATAGCGGGGGTGATGGACGAGAAAGTTTACGCCACGGGCAGCACCACCTTGGTCGCTTATAACTATCGCGAAGGCCGCACAGTTCCCATCCCAGCAGCATGGCGCGAGGCAATTGCCGCTTTCGAGAATATGGAAATTCCAAGAAAATAATTGCCCCAAAATTCGTGTTGCGTCGCTTTGCTCACGGTGTGCACCCCTTGGGTGTGCCGTTGACAAGCGTATTTCGTAAAGTCTCCCCCACGCAACACGAAACATCGCGAAGCATCCCCGTAGGGGGACGCAACACGGATTGGGATGATTTAAATCTTGGAACATCCTATACCGCATCAAAGTTGAGGTTCTCCCTGAATACAATCCCTGCCATAAATAACGAGTACTTGATTGATTTTTTAGTTGGCCTCTTGAACATCCCCAGCCCAACCGGTTACACTGATAAGGCCATCGCCTATGTAGAGGCGGCCTTAGCTGTTTTCCCGGTTTTGGAAATCTCTCGGACCAAGAAAGGCGGCCTGGTGGCAACGTGGAAAGGCCAAAGTGCCACATCTCCGCGCGGGTTGACGGCGCACGCCGACACCCTGGGCGCTATGGTGAAAGAGATCAAGGGCAGTGGGCGTTTGAAGTTGACAAAATTGGGAGGCTTCTCTTGGAACACGGTGGAAGGGGAAGGATGTACCGTCTTCGCGAGTCATGGTGAGCCTGTGCGTGGTTCTATCCTCATTGATGCCGCCTCGGTTCATGTCCATGGCAAAGACGTGGGAGAAACCAAACGCGACGATGACCATATAGAGGTCCGCCTGGATGCCCGCACCACCTCTCAGGAAGAGACCCAGGAATTGGGCATTGAGGTGGGTGATTTTGTGGCCTTCGATCCCCGCGTGGAGATCACTAACGGCTTTGTCCGCTCCCGCCACCTGGACGACAAGGCCGGGATAGCCTGCCTGATGGCTGCTATCAGAGCGCTTCACGAGGCGGATTTGCGTCCGGCCCAGGATACGACCTTCCACTTTAGCAATTACGAAGAGGTCGGGCACGGGGCCGCCAGCGGCCTCCCGGAAAACTTGAGCGAATTGCTCGCTGTGGATATGGCGGCGGTAGGGAAAGGTCAAACCTCAGACGAGTTCAATGTCACTCTCTGTGTCAAGGACTCCGGCGGGCCTTATCACCATGGCCTGAACCAGCGTCTCCGGAAGTTGGCTCGAGAACACGCAATCCCCTTCAAAGTCGATATTTACCCCTATTATGGCTCTGACGGGGAAGCCTATTGGCGGGCGGGAGGCGATGTGGCGGTGGCCCTAATTGGCCCCGGCGTGGATGCCTCTCATAGTTACGAACGCACTCACACAGACGCTCTGGCGGCGACCACCAAGTGGGTACTTGCTTATTTGCTGGCGGGGTAGAAGAGCCAGAGGAGGCAGAGGAAACAGAAGAGACAGAAGAACCAGAAGAGGCAAAAAATCCCTGAGAAAGTGATAGTTTCATTTGCACCCTCTGCACCCTTTGCACCCTCTGCATTCTCAAAAAACCATGAACTATCAACTAGCGCGTGAAGAGATGGTAGATGTGCAAATCGCCAGACGCGGCATTCGAGATGAGCGCGTCTTGGAGGCCTTTCGAACTGTCCCCCGGCACCTTTTTGTCCCCGCGAGAGACCGTGACCACGCTTATGCCGACAGCCCGCTGCCGATTGGCAAGGGGCAAACCATCTCCCAGCCCTATATTGTGGCCTATATGACCGATCTCTTAAATCTACAAGGGGATGAAATTATCCTAGAGATTGGGACTGGCTCCGGGTATCAGGCGGCCATTTTGGGGGGATTAGCGGCCGAAGTTCATACTATAGAGCGCCACGACAAATTAGCACGCGCGGCCCAAAAACGCCTGTCCAAGCTGGGCTACGAAAATATTCACGTCCACCAGGGGGATGGCACCTTGGGCCTGCTGGAATTTGCCCCCTACGCCGCGGTGATGGTCACGGCCGCCGCCCCTGCTGTCCCCCGCCCCTTGCTCGAACAATTGCAGGACGGCGGGAAGTTGATTATGCCGGTGGGGGAACGCTTTGGGCAGGTGATGGAGCTTTGGCAGCGACGGGGGGAGGAATTCACCTCGAAAAAACTTGCCCCGGTTGCTTTTGTCCCCTTACTGGGAAGACACGGATGGGATACTCCCCGGTTGTGAGTTGGTATATTGGGGATTGGTATATTGGTATGTTGGTATATTGGGGATTAGTATATTAGTATATTGGTATATTGGTTTTCCCAGTCTACCAGTTTCCCAATTTCCCAATCTACCAGTCTACCAATCTCCCAGCTTTTTACACCCAACTTAGCGTGACGAGCACAACGGGCCGTTTTTTAGTTTTGCTATACAGGAAAGAGCGCACAGATTTTACAACTTGCTCATGGATGCCGCCTTTTGTTTTCTTGACAAGATCAATCACTTTCTTTTGCGTTTCATCCATGATGTCGCTATCACCGTGCTTGTACACAAATCCTCGGGAAACGATTTCTGGGTCTGTTTGCAATTGGCCTTTGTGGTTCAAGACAAGGCTGATCATCACCACGCCGTCTTGGGCTAAGGCTTCCCGCTCTCGCACCACGCTGGGGCCAATGTCTCCCACCCGGGCGCCGTCCACGAAAACGTAACCGCCGGGGATGCGCTCCCCAATGGTCATTTCTCCATCTTCGAATTCCAACACTTGCCCATTTTCTACGGCGGCAATGTTCTCGGCTGGGAAACCAGCCTCCGCCGCCAATATGGCATGTTGCTTGAGATGCCGCAATTCTCCATGCACGGGGATCAGGTACTTGGGGTTGACAAGATTGATCATCAATTTCATTTCGTCTTGCTTGGCGTGTCCCGAAACGTGTATGTGCGATAACGGGGCGTAAACCACATTTGCGCCGCGCTGGAAGAGGCGGTTGATGGTTTGGTAGACGCTCTCCTCGTTTCCGGGGATGGTGTGTGAAGAGAGAACAACTGTGTCATCTTCGAGCAAATCGAAGCGGCGGTTGGTGCCTCGCGAAAGACGTCCCATGATGGAATAAGGTTCTCCCTGCGAGCCGGTAGCCATGAGGACGACATCACGGGGCTTCATGCTTAGGGCTTCGTTTAGGTCTACGAGGACATCGTCGGGGATGTTCAAGTATCCTAATTTGTGGGCCATCTCTGAGTTTTGGCACATGCTGTAGCCCACAAAGGCCATTTTGCGCCCGTAGCGTTCGGCAGCTTTCGCTACTTGTTTCATTCTTGAAACCAGGGATGCGAAAGAAGCTATGATTATTCGTCCCGGTGCAGTTTGGAATATCTTGTCTAAGGCGGTGTCTAGCTCCTTTTCAGAAGGTGTCCAGCCGGGTTGGTCGGCATTTGTGGAATCTGCCAAAAGGGCCAGGACGCCCCGCCCGGAGAAATCTGCCAGCTTGGCGAAATCTGTCGGCCAGCCATCTACAGGAGTAGGGTCGAATTTATAATCGCTGGCGTGAACCACTAAACCCGCTGGGGAGCTAATACCCAAGCCCACCGTGTCGGGGATGGAATGGCAAACGTGGAAGGCTTCTACTTTGAAGGGGCCAACGTTAAAACAGTCTCCGGCATGGATGGTGTTGAGGTTAACTTTACTTAGTAATCTATCTTCGGATAGTTTGACCTCGATCAGTCCCCGCGTTAGCGGGGTGGCATAAAGAGGCGCGGAAATTTCTTCTACAATATGAGAAACTGCTCCTATGTGATCCATGTGTCCGTGGGTAAAAACAATCCCCCGCACCATGTCTTTTCGCTTACGAACGTACTCAAAATCGGGAATGATGTAGTCTATGCCCAACATGTCATTTTCCGGGAACATCATCCCGGTATCAACAATCAAGATGCTCCCGTCATATTCGTAGACCATCATGTTCTTCCCAACTTCCCCCAATCCTCCAATAGGAATGATTTTTAATTTTTTCGAACTCATTTTTTACCTCGCGTAAATTTAATATAGTCTTTTATCCTGAAGAGTTAATTCTGGTAAGTGATGTGTTTTTCCTTGTTTGTGTTTCCGTAATTTCAGGAGTAAAAGCACGGTGAATAATAAAAAAACACCCGGACGAAGTAGTATCGGCCGGGTGATGATTTCAGGTTGAAATTTAAGTTAGACGATAAATGTCTGAAATGAACTTAAATAAAAACTGATAAAACAACATTCTTCCAACTTGGTAGTTCCAGAATTTAGATCATCCCAAAACACCGTCTCTGTATGCGATAGCGTGGTATTTTCGGGATACCTATTTTCCTGGAACGGCCTAATGCTGGCTAAAAAGTGCCAGCCGGAGCACCAAAATTCTACTAACGCAATAATTCTAGCATGGGGGTATTGTTTTGTCAAAGCAAAAACCGCCTCAATCCCCAATCCCCAACATCACCCCGGAAATAATTTCTCCAGCACCCCTGGGGCGTACTCAGCGACCATCTCCGAGGAAAGGGCGTTATTCTGGCAAATTTCCGCGTAGAGGTCTGCGCTGGGACGGCGGGTTCGGGCCTGAGTCTCCACGTCTAATTCCCACAAGCCGAAACGCTGCGTCCACCCCCGTTCCCATTCGAAGTTGTCCACCAGCGACCAATAGAAGTAGCCCCTGATTGGCCAATTGAAATTGAGTCCGCACCAAATTTGGCGGATGTGTTCCACTAAATATCGAGGGCGAAGAGTATCCGCGGAATCTTCTATTCCGTTTTCGGTGACGATGAGGGGAACGTTGAATTGCAGTCCCCACTTGAGAGCATCAAAGAGGCCAGTAGGGTGATTGGCGATAAATCCGGTTTCGCTGACTTTATCAGCCGGGTTGAAGAATCGTTTTCCAAAGAGTTCCTTTGCTGCGAATAGTGAAAAAGAGACCAGTTCTTGAGTATAGTAATTAATGCCTAAAAAGTCCTGCGTTCCGGCCGCTTCCGGTATGGTTTGGCGATTGAAAGGGAATTTTAGTTTTCCGGTCGCCGCCGCATGGGGGAAGAAATCGTTATAGGTTCGGGATTGGATCCCGGCTACCAAGCGGTCCAGCGGGAACCAGGCGCGGTGAGGGGCCATCCCCCGGTAATTGACGGCCAACCCCACTTCAGCCTCCGCCTGAATTTCATGTATGGCATGGTAAGCAGCCGCGTGCCCTTTTACCAAGTTGGTCATTACCCGAAATGCGCTCCCCAGGTCTTGTTTGCCGGGAGGAAAATCGCCCATGAGGTATCCCATAGTTGAGTATACGTTCGGCTCGTTGATGGTACACCAGGTGGTGACATATTCTTTGAGGGCTGTGACTACTTTTTCCACATAAGCCTGGAAGTGCTCCACGGTTTGCTCGTTTTCCCATCCCCCTTGCTCCATGATCCAAATTGGGTCTGTGAAATGGTGCAAAGTGACCATGGGCCTCAGGCCGCGTTCGTGCAAGCCGCGTATCATCTGGCGGTACCGATCCAAGGCGCCCTCATCCCAGCGGTCGGGAGTGGGCTGGATGCGGCTCCACTCAAGGGAAAGGCGGTGGGCGTTTTGCCCTCCCTCGGCGGCCCGGTCGAAATCCTCGCGCCAGCGTCCCCCCCACCAATCGCAGGCCAACCCGCACTCATGGTCATGGATGATATGCCCCTCTTGCTCCCATTGATGCCAATTATTATTCGTGTTGCGTCCTTCTACCTGATGAGAAGAAGTTGCCGTCCCCCACATAAACCCCTTGGGAAATTTGAACGTTGCTTGAGGCATGTGTACTCCTTTGTTGCGTGTCGCGTGTTGCGTGCTGCGTGTTGCGTTGCTCACTGGGTGCGCCTTCGGTCTTCATTCTAATACCTGGCAGGCTTTTTGGCAATTTATATATATTAGTATCCTGGAAAATCGAGAAACTGGTATACTGGTTCAACCAACCTATCAACCTGTGAAGACGCGAAGAGTAAAACGTGAAACGTGACCTCACGCAACACGTTTCACGCCTCACGCTTCACGCCTCACGTTTCACTGGAGACAATTCCATGCGCGCTTTATGGCTCGAAGACCAAAAGCTCACTTACCGGACAGATTTACCCATCCCTCAGCCATCCCCCGGCGAAGCCCTCATCCGCACCCGCTTGGCCGGGATTTGCAGCACAGACCTGGAGTTGCTGCGCGGCTACTATCCCTACGCCGGTGTCTTGGGGCATGAATTTGTGGGAGAAGTGGTAGAAGCGGACGCGGCCCCGCACCTGGTGGGGGAGCGCGTGGTGGGGGAGATAAACGCCACCTGTGGGGGGTGTGACTCTTGCCTGGGGGGGCGTCCCAGCCACTGCCGGGAGCGCACTGTCCTGGGGATAGCCGGCCGGGACGGCGTTTTCGCCGACTACTTCACCCTCCCCGTGGAGAACTTGCATCTCGTGCCGGGAGAGGTAGCGGATGAGGAAGCCGTCTTCACCGAACCCCTGGCGGCGGCCCTGGAGATTTTGGAACAGGTACACGTTCATCCCACGGATCGCGTCCTGGTGGTGGGCGCGGGACGGTTGGGGCAGCTCATCTCCCAAGCCTTATCCCTGACCGGCGCGGATCTGAGCGTGGTTGCCCGCCACGAGCGTCAGCGTGAAGCATTGGCGCAGCGCGGCATTGCGGCCCTCCCCGAAGACGCTGCCCCCGAGGGCAGCATGGACATCGTAATAGACGCCACCGGCGCCCCCGGGGGGTTCAACCTTGCCCGCCGGGTCCTCCGCCCCCGGGGAACTTTGGTGCTCAAAAGCACCTACGCCGGCAACCTGGATTTCGACGCCTCCGCCTTGGTGGTCGACGAAATCAGGCTGGTAGGCTCCCGCTGCGGCCCATTCGCTCCCGCCATCCGCCTGTTAAAGAAAAGATTGGTTGACCCTACTCTTCTCATTGATCACGTCTATCCCCTTGCAGATGGACTAGAAGCCTTTAAGAAAGCAAGTGAACGGGGTGTTTTCAAAGTGTTATTATCGATAGAGTAGTTTTTTCGTAACTGCTCAAGTGTCATTTCGACCCGCTTTGCGTGCTTGCGGCAAGGGAGAAATCTTTCTCGTCACTTTAGATGGTAAAGATTTCTCCCTGCCCCCTTTTTGACCGTGATTTTGGCAAAAACACTCGAAAATGATATGAAACTGTATGCCATACGCTTGATATATCGACAAAATATGATATACTCCTTTGTCAGGAAATGGTATGCTTGATTTCAAGTTGGCTATTTTCTGTTTCGAACCCCCCTGTTTCCCCCTAAAAAAACAATATGCGATATTTATTTAGGCAACATTAATACTAAACTGTATCTCCTCAACTTGCTTCACGGCTTGTCGAGTGTGGATAGAGTTTATACTAGAGTTTTGCCGATACTTGCATTTTGTTTTTCGGAGTACTAGTTACCAAAGGAGGTTTATATCAAACCCGTTTCTTGTCATTGTCTAAATCGTCCCTACTTTTATTACAATCAAAATTCCGTTAAGGAGGAAGTATGAAGAAGAAACTCTTTGTTATCCTAAGTTTGTTGTTGTTGGCCGTTTTGGCTCTATCAGCCTGTGGCGGCTCAAAGTTCGAATGTGAAGATGAGATTGGCTGCGTGACCTATGGCCCCGATGAGCCAATTCGCATCGCTTCTGCGCTGGTAATCTCTGGCCCTAACACTGACCTGGGCACCGACTCTCAGTATGGCGTGGAAATCGCTATTGCTTTCAAGGAAACGGTTCTAGGCCATGAGATTGAACTTCAGGCCGAGGATGATGGTTGCTCCGCTGAGGGTGGGCAGGCCGCTGGCCAAAAGATCGTTTCTGACCCCACCATCATTGGTGTGGTAGGCACAAGCTGCTCCGGCGCTGGCGTTCCTATGTCTAAGGTTATCTCTGATGCTGGCTACGCGATGGTTTCCCCCTCGAACACAGCCCCCTCCCTGACCAGTCCTGACGAAGCTTGGAATCCTGGCTACCTGCGCACCGCTCATAATGACAAGGTGCAGGGGAAAGCTATGGCCGAGTTCGCTCTCAACGAGTTGGGCGTGACCACAGCCGCTGCCATTCACGATGGCGACCCCTATACTGAGGGATTGGCCCGTGTATTCGCAGACGAGTTCGAGGCTATGGGCGGAACCATTGTTGAGTTCACCGCTGTTAACAAGGGTGACACCGACATGCGTCCTGTGCTTGCTGCTGTTGCCGCTGCTGGACCACCAGAATTCTTGTACTACCCGGTCTTCACCGCCGAAGGTGGATTCCTGACCAAACAGGCCAAAGAGGTCTCTGGTTTAGAGGACACCATTTTGTCTGCGGCTGATGGCATGATCTCTTCCGCAGCCGCTGAGGCAGTTGGCGAAGCTGGCGAAGGCATGTACTTCTCCGGCCCCGACCTCTCCTTCTCTGGCGGGGTGTATGAGGACTTCATTGCCAAGTACATTGAGGATTACGGCTCTGAGCCAATCTCTGTTTTCCACGCGCACTCCTTTGATGCTGCCAACATGATCTTTGCCTGCATTGAGGAAGTTGCCGTTCAAGATGGCGACACCATCCACATTGGCCGCCAAGACATGCGCACCTGCCTGTATGCCACCTCTGGTTTCGAGGGCATCACCGGCACGTTGACCTGCGATGAATATGGCGACTGCGCCGATCCAAAGATTTCTGTATCTCAGCTCACTGGTGGCGAGTACACACCTATTTGGCCCTAGTTTTTCTAGCGCTAACTAACATATAGACTATTTTGACGGGGATGGGTTCATATTTCTAATTTGAACCCATCCCCTTAATGAGAAGAGGAGATAATCTATGTTGCAACGCCTCCAAAATATTAGTTTTCTCGACATCGCGCTATGGGCGTTAGGCGCAATTATTATTTTTGTTGTTATTTGGGGGACAGTCGCTACACTTATCGAAAACCCTTACCCCGCTCAAACATGGGTGGAGACGGTCGTCGCCGGTATTGCCCAGGGCAGTCTCTATGCTCTTATCGCCATCGGATATACCCTGGTCTACGGTGTGCTTTTCATGATCAACTTCGCTCATGGCGAGTTTTTTATGTCTGGGATCATAACGGCTACTATCTTTTTAGCCCAGCCGATGAAAGCGTCAGGCTTTTTGGATGCGCATCCCGTCATTAGTATTTCGCTGATAGCTGTTACGGCCATATTGGTCTCTGTAGGCATTGCCCTACTAACCGAGCGCGTTGCCTACCGCCCCTTGAGAAAAGCCCCCCGTCTTGTTCCACTTATCACTGCCATTGGGGCTTCTTTCTTTTGGCAATACTTCTTCCGGGGATTGTATGGCTCGGAAGTGAAGTCATTCCCTCAATTTGAGGCTCTGGCTGGTAAAGCGTCTATTTTGGGAATCCCGATTCTTAAATCTCATATTATAGTCATCATTGCCGCGGTCTTGATGCTGATTGGGCTTTATTTCTTTATTATGAAGACCAAGGTGGGGAAATCAATCCGAGCTGTGGCTGAGAACAAAGACGTAGCCGCATTGATGGGGATTAACGTTGACCGAGCTGTTGCCATCACCTTTGCCATGGGGTCTGCTATGGCAGGCATCGCTGGAGTATTATTTGCGTTGGTCTTCCGCCAGGTGCACTTTTTCATGGGCTTCATCCCGGGTATCAAGGCTTTTACTGCCGCAGTTTTGGGTGGGATTGGGAGCGTTCCCGGGGCGGCCTTGGGAGGCTTCTTGTTGGGAATGTTCGAGTCTGTAGGTCCCGGCCTTTTCCTAGAAGGCTTGGGTATCCCCGCTCCGCATCAACTGAAAGATGTGATCGCCTTTACTCTGCTCGTTTTAGTGTTGATCTTCCGGCCTCAAGGCATCTTGGGTGAACGATTGGCTGTGGAGAAAGCATAAGGTATCTATCATGACTATTACTAAATCTATTGAAATTCGAGATGTTATCAAATTTGGACTCTTAGCTGGCGTAATTGTGCTTAGCCTAAGTGTGATAGGTTTTATTGATCTTCTTGGGACCCGTGAATTAGTTGCCGGAATGTTTACCCTGGGACATATTTTCATGTTGGCGGCTCCTTTTGGGATGGCGTTTGTCTCGGCGGGCAAAGTCTCGGCGGATGAAAAAAACAAGGCTTTAGGATATGGTTTTTTGATTGGCGTGATTGCCGCCTTGCCGCTGGTTGTTTTGGCCATTTTGGCGACCTCGTTCGATATCCGCCAGTTTTTGCCGAATGTCTCCCCCTCCCTTATCTCACTGTTGACTTTTGGCCAGGGTTTGACTGTCGGCAGCCTGATCCTGGTAGTCGTTACGGGCATTCTTGGATTACTCGCGGCGGGTTTGCATACTTTGCCTGACCGCTTTCAACATCCTCTCATTACTGGTTTAGGCTGGATGCTTATTGCAGGCACCTTTTCTGAAATCCTTTTGGGAAGAGTACGGGCATTTTTTGGGCGCGGGGTGGTTAAGCTTATTTTTGCAGGAAAAGCCCTCAACCCTATAGCAGCCTTGATCATCTTTGTGCTTGCTGCTGGGATTACTTATTGGCTGGATACCCGTGCCCCTAAAAAAGAAGAGACAGTCGAGGATATCAAAAAGCTGCAAAAGATGACAAAAATAAGAATAGGATTAGGCATTCTTCTTTTGTTGGTTTCTCCTTTGATCCTGGGAACTTATTTGACAGAAGTTGCCAATAACGTTGGTCTTTACGTGATCATGGGTTTGGGGTTGAACATTGTGGTTGGCTTTGCCGGTTTGCTTGACCTTGGGTTCGTGGCTTTCTTTGCCATTGGCGCTTTTGCTATGGGTGTCTTGACCTCAGAGGGTCATCTAGGCCTTGGTCTTACCTTCTGGACCGCTCTGCCCTTCTCAGTGCTAGCGTCTACTTTGGCGGGAGTTGTTCTGGGCATTCCGGTTCTCGGTATGCGCGGTGACTATCTGGCTATTGTGACCTTGGGTTTTGGCGAGATCATTCGTATCTTGGCTCTCTCTGACATGTTAAAACCCTATATTGGTGGGGCGCAGGGAATCCTTCAGATCCCCAAACCGAGTATTATGGGATTTGAGTTTATCCAGCCTGAATCCCTTTTCTATATTGTCCTCCTTGGAGTGCTGCTGGCCGCCTTTATCTCATGGCGGCTGCGCGACTCTCGCTTGGGAAGGCAATGGATGGCCATGCGTGACGACGAAGATGTCGCTGAAGCTATGGGTATCAATCTGGTGAGTACCAAATTGATGGCTTTTGCTAGCGGCGCGTTCTTCGGAGGTTTGGCGGGAGCTATTTTTGCCAGTAAGTTGACCTCTATATTCCCCCATAGTTTTAACCTGATCGTGTCTATTAACGTGCTTTCCCTGATCATTGTAGGCGGTCTGGGAAGTTTGCCAGGGGTTGTGGTTGGTGCGCTGATTCTGGTAGGTCTCCCTGAGTTGCTGCGCGAATTCGCGGAACACCGGATGTTGATATATGGTGCTCTTCTCATTGTCATGATGCTTGCCAAACCGGAGGGATTCTGGCCGTCTGAGATCATCAAGCGCGAGCTTCATGCTCACGAAGAGCCTGAGCCAGTCAGCAGCGATTAATAATTATTGAGAGGATAATCCTATGCATGTACTATCAACAACAGATGTAACCAAGAAATTTGGCGGCTTAGTTGCTGTTAACCAATTTGATTTTGATATCCCAGAAGGAAGAATCTACAGCGTTATAGGCCCTAACGGGGCTGGGAAAACGACTTTCTTTAATTGTATTACCGGATTTTACGAATCTGATGGCGGAGCAATTAAATTCATGGGACGTGTTTTGAACGGGAAATCTACTGACCAGATCACCAGGATGGGTGTTTCCCGGACCTATCAAAATATCCGCTTGTTTTCCAATATGACAGCTATCGAGAACATACTTGTAGGTCGTCACCCGCATTACAAGACTTTTTGGATGGAGGCGATTGTTCAAACAAAACGGGTATTGCGAGAAGAAGCAGAAGCCCTAGAAGAGGCTCTGCACTTGCTTGATTTTGTAGGACTTCAAGGATTGGGTGACCAACTGGCTACTAATCTTCCCTACGGAGCACAACGTCGTTTAGAAATTGCCCGCGCTCTCGCCAATAGACCAAAACTGCTCTTGCTTGATGAGCCTACCGCCGGTATGAACCCGAATGAGACTATCGAGATGATGAGGTTCATTCAGCGTCTTCGTGATGAGTTGGGTATCACCATTCTGCTCATTGAGCATGATATGAAAGTCGTCATGGGAATCAGTGAAAATATCGGAGTGATGGACTTTGGGACCAAGATCGCGGAAGGCACACCGGAAGAAATCCAAAGAAATCCGCAGGTCATTGAAGCCTACCTCGGTCGCGGCGCGTCCTCAGAGGTCTTATAGGAGAGAGATTTTATGGCAATGTTAGAAGTAAAGAACCTTCACACATACTACGGAAACATTCAAGCTTTGCAGGGAATCTCGCTTGAGGTTGAAGAAGGCGAGATCGTCACCCTGATTGGCGCCAATGGGGCCGGGAAAACCACCACTTTGCGTTCTATCTGTAGATTGCTTGACCCACGTCAAGGAAGCATCATTTTGGAGGGAGAAGACCTGGCTAACTGTAAAGCACATGAAATGGTCTATAAAGGTGTTGCTATGGTACCAGAAGGGCGCGGTGTTTTCTCGAGGCTCACTGTGGCCGAAAACCTGGACATGGGCGCTTTCTCACGGGATGACGCGTCTGGCGTAAGGCAAGACCTAGAGCGAGTTTATAACCTGTTCCCGCGCCTGAAAGAGCGGCGGGCACAAGTAGCCGGGACGCTTTCAGGAGGCGAGCAGCAAATGCTTGCCACAGGACGGGCGCTCATGGCCCACCCTCGCCTCATGCTAATGGACGAACCCTCCATGGGCTTGTCTCCTATCCTGGTGGAAGACACCTTCGAAACCATCAAGGCCATCAATAAAGAAGGCACCACAATCCTCTTGGTTGAGCAGAACGCCACCATGGCATTCTCAGTTGCCGACAGGGGATACGTTTTACAAACTGGTGAAATCATTTTGCATGATACTGCAGAAAATCTCAAAACCAACGAAATGGTGCAGAAGGCTTATCTTGGCATCGAGTAGACATCAACTTTTTCTAAATTAGAGCGCAGTGGTGATAAAATGAGTTCACTCGCTGCGCTCTTTTTGTATTGGGGTACTGGACATTAGATATTGGGATATTGGTTAGGCTTCTTGCCGCTTGCCCAAGCCTGCTTGCACATTTGCATACCTGCACACTAGTACACGACGGCGGAAGTCCTTGTAGGGTTAATCTGCTTTGCTCTGAGGGGAAGGCCACTTCCCCGTACTCCGCCCGCAGGATGTGGCCATCCTGCTCGAGCGTAGTGAAACAACCCTCAACGAATTTCCGCCGTGATGCACTAGTAGCCCCGACCAATCTACTAATTTCCTAATATACCAATCCCCATTCTTCCAATATACCATTCCCAAAGGAGTCCACATGTCCATCCCAAAAACAGCTAACGTAATCATCATCGGAGGAGGCGTCATGGGCGCCAGCACCGCTTATCACCTTGCCGAGCGGGGCGTCAAAGACATCCTCCTCCTAGAAAAAGAAGAATTCTTCGGCCAGGGCGCTACCGGACGCTGCGCCGGGGGAGTGCGCTACCAATTCGGCACCGAGGTCAACATCCGCCTTTCCCTGGAGAGCCTCCCCATGCTGGAGCGCTTCAAGGAGGAGTTTGGTCAGGCCATCGACTACCACCAAGTCGGCTATCTCTTTTTGCTGACCCGTGAAGAAGACCTGGAGGTGTTCGAGAAAAACGTCGAACTTCAGCACAGCCTGGGTGTGGATACGGAATGGTTAACGGGGGATGAAGTTCGGCAGCGTTTGCCAGTGATGAATCTGGATGACGTCATCGCGGCCACCAACAACGCTAAAGATGGCGTGGTGGATCCCAACGGGGTGGTGATGGGCTACATTGGAGCGACCCAACGCCTGGGGGCTGCGGCTATCTCCGGCGTGGAGGTGACGGGCATCCTCGTGGAGGGCGGGCGAATCGCTGGCGTGGAGACCGCCGAGGGGAAGGTTTCCGCCCCCACCGTGGTCAACGCCGCCGGCCCCTGGGCGGGGAAAGTCTCCCACCTGGCGGGGGTACCCATCCCCATCCAGCCACTCCGCCGCCAATGGCTCACCACCACTCACCTCCCGGACCTCCCCCCTGACTTCCCCTTTGTGATTGACTTTGCCCAATCCCTCTATTTTCACCCCGAAGGACGGGGCTTGTTGACAGGTATGTCGAATCCCAACGAAGAAATTGGATTTGGGCAAAGCATTGATCCCGATTGGGAAATAGTTCACATGGAAGCGGCCATTAAACGCCTGCCCTTGCTCCAAAAGGCTGGCCTGGCCTCGCACTTGGCTGGTTTATACGAAGTGACCCCCGACGCCCATCCCATTTATGGGGCCACGCCGGTGGATGGCTTCTACGTGGTGGCCGGTTTCTCGGGCCATGGCTTTATGCACGGCCCTGTCTCTGGAAAATTGATGGCCGAAATTATTTTAGATGGCGCGTACAAAACCATGGACGTTTCCATGCTGGATTTAGCGCGTTTCGAAGAAGATCGTTTGATACATGAGTATAATGTGGTTTAGGAAACTGCAAAAATAAAACGTGAAACGTGATGCGTAAGGTGTTTTTCACTCTTCACGTTTCACGCTTCACTCGGAGGAAAAACCATGCCAACTGCTGAAATTATTACCATTGGAACCGAGCTTTTATTAGGGGAAATTGTCGATACCAACACACGCTTCATTGCCCGTGCCCTGCGCGATGAAGGAGTGGACATCTACCGCACCGCAACCGTGGGCGACAACGCGGAACGCATCGCGGAGATCATCAAAGAGAGCCTGACCCGCGCGGAGATTGTCATCACCACGGGCGGCTTGGGTCCCACGGTGGATGACCCCACCCGGGAGGCGGCTGCCCTGGCTTTTGGTGTGGAGACTGAATATCACGAAGCACTCTGGGAGCAAATCAAAGACCGCTTCCGGGACTTTGGCCGCATCCCCACCGAGAACAACAAGCGACAGGCCTATATTCCCCAAAATGCCCAAGTCCTCGAAAACCTGTGGGGGACGGCTCCTGCTTTTCTGGTAGAGAGAGAGGACAGGGTTCTGATCTCCTTGCCCGGCGTCCCTTACGAGATGAAGAACTTGCTCTCGGATAAGGTTATGCCATACCTCCAGAGCCACTTTGAGCTTAAAGATGTCATTAAAACTCGCAGCCTGCACACGGTTGGCATCGGGGAATCTAAAATAGATGTTCTTATTGATGAATTCGAACGTTTGGAGAACCCCACAGTGGGATTGGCCGCGCACCGGGATTCGGTCAGTGTCCGCATCACGGCTAAAGCGGGAAGCGAGGAAGCGGCCAAGGCGTTGATAGCGGAGGTCGAGAGACAATTGCGAGAGATACTTGATGAGTGGATCGTGGATCTTGAGTAGTACCTTCCAGAAATACCAACGCCCACGGGTACGGTTTCGCTCCCGTGGGCGTTTAATTTTTGGCTCTTTGATGTTTTGTGTGGTTATCCAGACCTGTCAGGTTTTAAAGGGTGATTTTTGGATAAGTTAATGGCTAGTTCATGTTTGTTTTTCATCCCAAAAGGGTCTTTGGAAACCTGACAGGTCTTGTACTGTGTCCTCTCACCACACAATAGCTCAGAGAACCTTATTTTTTTATACTCAAGTTTTCCCAGAGCCATTCCTCCTTTCCTAAGAATTCCGAAGAATCTTTCCGTCTTCAATGATTGCAGTGTTCACTCCAAATGTTGGCATGTTTTTCCCTGTTGACAATCTAAATGTGTGCCTAATCAATACGTCACTTCTAATATGCCATTCCACACCAATTTACCGCTCCCCAGTTTACCAATATACTATCTATTATACATATCGTTCGCCAAGTGATACGCTTCCCTGAAGTGATCCAATTTCACCATTTCCCCCTCTTTTTCTAAATACCAGTGTTCCCAGCCGTTGCAGGGATTCCCGTTCGAGAAGTGTTGCCCCGCCTGGTGGATGGAACCCTCGAAGCCGTCGTTGGTGCGGAGTTTGGCGTTGGGCTTGATGGTAGCGCTTCGTTCTGCGTCTTTCTTGAAGTATAGTTTTTGACCGGGGGATAGGTATCCGTTTTCTAAAAGGGTGGAGAAGGGGACACGCGGCACGCGTTTCTTGCGGCTTCTGACGTCAAAAGCGGCCTGGTCGAAGGGTTCGGGCTGGACAGCGTCAATGCGTTTTTGAGCTAATTCGATATATTTTGCTTCTCGCTCAATGCCGATCCATTTTCGGTGCAGTTTCTTAGCGACCGCGCCGGTGGTCCCGCTCCCGAAAAAGGGATCAAGGACGACATCCCCGGGATTGGTGGATGACAAGATGACACGGTACAGAAGGGCTTCTGGTTTTTGGGTGCTGTGTGCTCTGACGCCGTTTTCGTCCTTGAGGCGTTCATCCCCGGCTGCTAATGGCAGCAACCACCAATCGGAGCGCATTTGCTTGTCATGGTTTAGGCCTTTCATGGCGTGGTGATTGAAGGTGTATCTCGCCCCCTGACCCGTGCTGGCCCAAATCAGGGTTTCATGAGCGTTGGTGAATCTGACTCCCCTAAAGTTGGGCATGGGATTGGTTTTGATCCACAAAACATCGTTCAACATCCAATAGCCCAGGTCTTGCATGATCTTTCCAATGCGGAAGATGTTGTGGTAAGTCCCAATCACCCAAATTGCGCCGGTCGGTTTCAGAACACGCTTGCAGGCCCGCAGCCAAGCCTCACTAAATTCATCGTAGGCCGCAAAAGAATCAAATTGATCCCATTCATCATTCACCGCGTCAACCTTGGTCATATTCGGGCGGTAGAGTTCGTTTTTCAGTTGCAAATTATAGGGTGGGTCGGCGAAGATGAGATCAACGGAAGCCTTAGGCAAGCGTTTCAACACCTCCACGCAATTGCCCTCTAGGATTGTATTCAAGGGGAGTTTTTGCATTCTGCTTTTGGCCTCCATGTGAAATTCGAGTTGCGGGTTGCGGACGGTCTACACACACATTTTACCAGTTCCTGCTTTTTAGTCGCCTGTCCTTAGTCTTCAATCTTCAGTCTCTTGCCCCCTACTTTCCTGTTCCCTCGCCTGCGAATGAATTGCAGGCTAATGCACCAAGTCGGATCGCCAGAGGCGTGCCTGTGGCAAATCCGACTCCAGCCCTCAGCTCCCCTGCTCCTCTGCCCTCCTGCCCCCTACTTTCTTGTTCCCCCGCCTGCGAATGAATTGCAGGCTAATGCACCAAGTCGGATCGCCAGAGGCGTGCCTGTGGCAAATCCGACTCCAGCCCTCAGCTCCCCTGCTCCTCTGCACCCTGTTCCCCTAGTCCCTGATTCCTAGTCACTAATCCAAACAAAAAACCCCAGAGGCAGCCAGCAGGCCGCGCTCCAGGGTTTTGGATTTCAGAAAATACTCAGGCTTACATCATGCCGGGGTAGCCGCCGCCCATACCGGGACCGCCCATGGGAGGGCCTTGAGGTTCATCTGCAGGCTCATCGGCAATGAGAGCTTCGGTGGTCAGGATCATAGCGGCAATGGAGGCGGCGTTTTCGAGAGCGCCGCGGGTGACCTTTACGGGATCAATCACGCCAGCTTTGATCATGTTCACATATTCTTCTGTGAGCACGTTATATCCCAAGTTCTCATCGCCTTGTTCTTTTTGGTAGCGTCGCACGTTTTCCAAGATCACGGCGCCATCTTTGCCAGCGTTTTCGGATATCTTGCAAATGGGGGCTTCGAGAGCACGCTGGACGATGCTCACGCCAACTTGCGCGTCAGGGGAGTCCATTTTCAGGTCGTCAAGCGAAGAAGCTGCATTGGCGAGGATAACGCCGCCGCCAGCGACGATGCCAGCCTCTACAGCAGCGCGGGTAGCGGAGAGAGCGTCTTCAACGCGGTGTTTCTTCTCTTTCAATTCAGTCTCGGTGGCAGCGCCTACGCGAATGATGGCCACACCGCCAGACAACTTAGCGAGACGTTCTTGTAGTTTCTCGCGGTCATAGTCGCTGGTGCTAGCTTCAGACTCGTTGCGAATTTGCTCAATGCGAGCCTTAATTTGCTTGTTATCACCTTTCCCGCCCACAATTGTGGTGGTGTCTTTGGAGGAGATAACCTTTTCGGCTTTACCGAGATCCTCAATGGTCGCGCTGTCCAATTTGCGGCCCATATCTTCAGAGATCACGGTGGCACCGGTCAGGACAGCAATGTCCTGAAGCATAGCCTTGCGGCGGTCGCCAAATCCAGGAGCCTTGATTGCTAGAACATTCACCATGCCACGGAGTTTGTTCAATACCAGGGTAGCCAGAGCTTCACCGTCGATGTCTTCGGCAATGATGACCATTTCTCGTTTGCCTATCTGAACCAATTTTTCCAGCAGGGGAACGATGTCCTGGGCAGCAGAAATCTTGGAGTCATGAATGAGAACATTCGCATCTTCGATGACAGCCTCCATGTCGTCGGGATTGGTCACGAAATAAGGGGAGAGGTAACCACGGTCAAATTGCATGCCTTCCACGTACTCCGTCTCGAAGGCCAAGGTTTTGGATTCTTCAACGGTAATTACGCCGTCTTTACCAACTTTATCCATCACATCAGCAATCAAATCGCCAATGGAACGATCCTGAGCAGAAATAGAAGCCACATTAGCAATTTCTTCTTTGGTGGTGACATCAATAGCCTGTTCAGTAATATGCTCTGCAACTACTTTCGTGGCAGCCTGAATACCTTGCTTGAGCAGCATGGGGTTGAAGCCAGCCGCCAGGTTTTTCATACCTTCGGTGACAATGGTATGAGCTAATAAAGTGGAGGTGGTAGTGCCATCACCAGCGATATCGTTAGTTTTTGTGGCGGCTTCTTTTAATAATTGAGCGCCCATATTCTCGAACTTATCGCTTAATTCAATTTCTTTGGCGACAGTCACGCCATCGTGGGTGATGGTGGGGCTGCCAAAACTGCGATCCAAGGCTACATTGCGGCCCTTTGGCCCCAAAGTGGTAATGACAGATTTTGCCAGTATATTCATGCCGGCTTGCAATTTTCGCCGGGCTTCCTCAGAAAAAACAACGAGCTTTCCAGACATAGAGTTCTACTCCTTCAAACTAAAACGTTTATAAACTAAGTTAAAATCACTTTGATACTTTTTCTTGGTCGGATTTGTGTTGCTCAACCAGTGTCTTCTCAATATTCCGGGGCAGAGACTTCCGAAGTCTTCAAAGGCCGTTAGACTTCGGAAGTCTTGCCCGCTATTTTTGAGAAGATACCTCAACCAGTACTTTAGCAGACATGAGTCCCGACTGCTAAACAACGCAAAACATGATAACTGTGTTCTAAGTGAAAGTCAAGTTTAGAGGGGCTGATAAATGTGATTCTAACAAAACTCTGACATAGAACGTGTTGCGTGATGCGTGTTGCGTGAGGAGTGAGGAGTGAAACGTGAGCCTCCGCATACGGGTGAGGTGCGGGTGGGGGATGGGGGATGGGTGGGGCGATCCCCAGCGTGGGAGGATTGCTTTACTCATCACTCATCACGTTTCACGTTTTACTCTTCACGGAGATTCTAATAATTCGCAAATGGCTCTGTTTTCGGCGACAATGCTCATCAATGTGGGGTCTCCTCCGTATACATCTTCTAATTGCCCAAGCACATCTAAGGCGTGGGGGCATTGATTCGCGCCTGGACGACTCAGGGCTGCCAGAACCGAGCCATAGCGGGCATAGTAGTAGGCTATTTCGAAGTTGGTCAACTCCAATGGTTCCACAGCTACGCCGCCTACTTCATTCTCGTCGGCCGTACACCCTTCCACAACGCATTTTAAGATTGGCAGAGCACCCTCATAGTTGCGGGAGCGGACGTAAATATCCCCCAATTGGCCGTAAGTGTTGGCGTTATAAGGATTGAACTCGATGGCTTTTTTGCCGTTCAGGGCTGCCACAAAGAATTCCCCCATTCGCACGTAGGTTTTGGCAATTGCCACGTAGGGGAGCGGGTCTTGGACCCCATTCGAGTTATTGATGGTGATAGCCTTGTCAAAATATTCCAGGGCGCTTTCATATACTTTTAGGGCGCGGTAGACCACGCCGATGCGGATGTAGAGGAAGGTAAGGTTGGGAGTAATTTCAACGGCCTTTTTGTATTCCTCGATCGCGTAGCGGTACTCTCCATAGGTTTCCATCACGGTAGCGTAGACTCGGTGCGTGTCCATCAGTTCTGGGGCCTGGTCAACGGCCAGTTTGGCGTGTTCTCGAGCTTGTCCCAGTTGATTCTGGTCCAGGAGCACTTCTGCGTAGAAAGCGAGCGCCAGAGCATTGTCGGGGTCCAGGGTAATGGCCAGGTTGGCGGCTTGCTCGGCCTCAGCGAGCCAGTTTTGGCGTTCTTCCTGATTGGCTGCAATCGAAGTTGCGCTCCAATCAAGTACCAGGGCACGAATGGCTTGGACTTTGCTGCTGTCGGGGGCGTCTGCGGCGGCTTGTTCTATTTCTTGCCGGGCAACAGAGAGACGCTCTACACGCTCGTTATGGGTAGAAAGGAGGCTGGAGGAGTATGTTAGCAGACGGGCTAATTCTGCCCTGGTCTCGGCATCATCCGGATTCATTTCCAGGGCTTCTCGATAGGCATCAATGGCATCCCTGGCATCGGGGTCGTAGATTTTGCCGGCGTCGAAGTAGGTCTGAGCCTCTTGTATGTACGTGTTTACCATCCGGGTTGCGGTAGGTGTGGGCAGAAAGAAAGGTTCGAAGCGCCCCTCAGGCTTATAGACTTCGTTGGCAAACCACACCCCGCCAATGATTAGAGCCAACAAGATCAGGATGAGGGTGAAATTGATTTGCCTCTTTTCGTCTCGGAAAGAGGGACGTTTCCCTGTAAGGTTTCGATCCATAATTGGTGTTTTATCCGCTAATCTGCGCTAATCTTCACTAATCTGGTATCAGTTCAATGTTTGGGTACGCGAAGCGGCCTAATAAAATTGGGCCGTTTTCAGGGCAACGACCAACTTGGTGTGGGCGTTAGCGGCTGGGGGATGGGTAAAGCCTCGCCCCGGCGTGGACACCAATCCCCAAGGTTTGTCCTCGCTGGGGCGTGGGTGCCACGCTGGGGCGTGGCCTAGCGCCTGGGGGTTGGTCTCACGCCCCCGCGTGGGGCCCTCGCACGCTCCCTTTCCTGATATAGTCTGACAATCTGGTCTCACGCCCCCGCGTGGGGCCCTCCCCAAAAAAATCCACGGGGTGTGAATGATTACATTTCACGCCTCACGTTTTCACGTTTCACTATGGAGTTTCGTCTTCCAAGTTGGCATGACAGATGCTTAACCCTTCGTTGGCGTTCGCTACAGCGATTTCATTCTCTCCGACCTCGCTCAACATGGTTTGAAAAATAGGTATGGCCTCTTCACAGTTATTTGTGCGGGCCAGGGTTAGGCTATAAGATGAGAACACTTCGATCACACGTGGTTTATAAGAAAGAGGAATTCCTTCGACGATATCGCCGTTTTCCGTAATTCCGCCGTGGACGGCCAAAGAAAGGTGCTCCAGGGCGTCTGCGTTTTGGCCGTTTTTGGCGTACATGAGGCCCAGGTTGCCGTGCATTTTGGGGTCAGAAGGGGCATCTTCAACTGCTTGAGCCGCATATTGCACGGCGCGGCTGAAAAGACCTTCTAAAAGATAGATGCGGGAAATCACATAATCAGGTTCGGGGTTGGAGGGGTTGAGGGCGTTGGCCTGGCTGAAGGCTTTCACAGCTTGGTCGTACTCGTTTAAGGCATAATAGCTATATCCCTGCATCAAATGCAAGTTGGGGATTTTGTTGTTGATGTTGATGGCGGCATTGTATTCGGTGATGGCCTCTTCGTAGTTCCCTGTCCAATATAGGACATACCCCCGGGCGCGGTGGGCTTCGAGTGAGGTGGGGTCTAGCTCTAACGCTCTGAGAGATTCTGCGCTGGCTTGGTCGAATTCTCCATTATCCATGAGAATTTCGGCATAAACGGCGTGAGCGAAGGCATTCTCGGGAGCCAATTCTAGGGCTGTTTTTATGGAGGCTTCTGCTAATACGCTGTCTCCCATGAAGTCCAATGCCCAAGCTTTCACTACATGAGCTAAAGGGTTCTCATTATTACGCAGTACAGCTAGCTCTGAGTTCCCTAGGGCTGCTTCGTATTGCCCGGCCAGAATTTGAACTCGCGCCAGGGCCACATAGTGCGTGGAATCGGCCGGCTCGGCAAGAATGGCTTGCTCATAAGCCTCGATAGCCTGGAGAAGTTTCCCTTCTTCGTAGTAGGCTTCGGCTCTGTTGGTGTAAGACTCAGGGTTCGTGGTAGGAGTTACCGTTGGTATGAAGAATGGTTCAGTAATGGGCACAACCGTTTGGTTAACATACACTACGGCGGCAATTAGCGCCAACAATATGAAAATATACCACGGCCTTGATCTCCGCCGGGGACGTTTGGTCATTTTCCATTTACTTCCATTTAAATACATGTTTCCCATCTTACCACTACTCTAAAATACGAGTCAAGGACGGGTGGGGAAAAGGGGCAGGGGGCAGGGGGAAGGAGGCAAGAGGCAAGTCTGCACCTCGTCACGCCTCACGCCTCACGCCTCACGCTTCACGCATCACGCACCGCGCATCACGAAACCCCAAAGAGCCAACGATCCACAAGGCAAGAGAGTTAACAAATGTCAAATGGAATCGGCTTATTCTGCGTGGTAGAATCTATGCCAATTAAATTACGGGTGATGATGCCCTTTTGTGACTTAGATGATTAAAAAACTTTCTCGTTGGTTGCGCGTTGTACTTGCTCTCTTTCTTTTGATATTGTTCGTAACCCGGTCCGCGCCGAATCCCGCCGATCAAAGAGAGCGCGTTAGAACTTATTCCCGTCCTTTCGAGTTCGACTACCTTTCCTGGATGGGAGGGGCCATGTGGAATAAGTTCGAGCAATTTAGTTTGGGCGCCGAGCGCTATGTGCCGGTCTCTGATGGCAGTCAACTTGTCTTGGATTATTTGGAAGTGGTCAACGAGGTCTTTCAGCTTGAACACTCGCTCCAGGAGATTTTCAGCGATCCCAATATTGCTGACCCAGAGAGTGCGGCGGAGGGTGTAAAATCCCAACTGGCTGAAAAACGCTCCCAGCGCCAAAGCCTGGCCCCCCTGGTCGAGGATGTGCTCCAACGCCAGATCAACGCGGTCCTTTCAGATCTGTCCATCACGCTGGGGGGGCAGGCCATCCCCCCGGTCCTTTACCAATCCGTCCACAAGTCCTACGCCCTGATCATCTCCCCCCGCGAAGAAATCCGCTCTGAGGTTAGTTTTATGCTCGTCCCCGACCTGACATTGGAGGAGATCATATCTTTAGAAGATGACTTGGAAGAAAACTTGGACGTGTCTGCTTTGGTGGTGGGGGTAGGCGGATTGGGTACGTATCCGGCTATGATCGTCGAGGGGGGAGGTTTATCTTGGCTGGTTCACGTTGTCACCCACGAGTGGACGCATAATTATTTGACCATCCGCCCCCTTGGGATGCACTATTACGCCAACCCGGCCATGACGGCTATCAACGAAACTATTGCCGACTTAGCCAGTTATGAGATACGCGACGCTGTGGTGGAACGCTTCTACCCGGAGCACGTTCCCGCGCCGACATTGTCCACGGACACGGATCAATATTCGGAGAGCGCAAAGTTCTTGATCTCTTTCCGGGAGATGCAGAGGCATTATCTTTTTGATTTCCGGCACGAGATGCACAAGACGCGCGTGGTTGTCGACAAGATGCTCGAGGAAGGGCAGGTGGAGGGTGCGGAAGCCTACATGGAAGAGCGCAGGGAGTTCTTTTGGGAGCATGGCTACCATATCCGAAAACTGAACCAGGCTTATTTTGCTTTTCACGGCTCATATGCTGCACAGGCTGGCGGGGCCGTGAGCGGGAGCACGAACACCCTTGGCAACAATATCCGAAAACTACGGGATGAAATGCCTTCTTTCGTCGCTTTTATGAAGAAAGTGGCTTGGATGTGGAGGGTTGATCAATTTGAGAGTGCGTTCGAGGATTATTTTGGTGAATAAGGAATCAGGGACTAGGGACTAGGGACTAGGGATTAGGAATCAGGGATTAGGAATCAGGGACTCTGTCCCGTCCTGATATGTGTTTACGAGAAAACAAAAGCGCCAGTATTTAAGCAATTCGGAGAAATTATCTACAGGAGAAAATATGCTTAAAAAAATAACCATTGGAATGTTGTTAGTTTTAACCCTATTATTAACTGCTTGTGGGGGGACTTCGAAAACCGAAGTTGCTCCTACGGTGGCAGCGGCGGCAGAGGCGGAGGAAACCGTAGAGGTTGTCCCGCAAGAAGCACCATCCCCCATCCCTGCGACTCAGGAAGAGGAGGAGTCTGCACCTGTCACGGCCACGGACGCGGTCTGTGTTCCCAATGCACCCAAGCCTACCCCATCCGAGGAGATCTTAGAAATCTTCACCCCTGACCCTGAAACAGATTGGATCAAAGGCCCCGAAACTGCGGCGGTGACGATTGTGGAATATGCCGATTTTCAGTGCCCGTATTGTCCTCAGCTAGCGCCGATTCTGAGAGAGCTTCAAGCCCAATTCCCCGAGGATGTACGCATTGTTTACCGTCACTTTCCATTGGACAGCATTCACGATAAAGCCCTTTTATCCACACAGGCTGCTGAAGCCGCCGGCTTACAGGATGAATTTTGGGCCATGCACGACCTCCTCTACGAAAAGCCAGGTGAATGGGCCGGCCTTTCTGTAGCTGCTTTCAAAACCTGGGTGGTTGCCCAGGCCAAAGATTTGGGTTTAGACGAGGAGCAGTTCGAGGCAGATTTTAGCAGTGATGAAATTGTTGCCAAAGCCGAAGCGACCTGGGTAAAAGGACAGGAAATTGGCATCCCCGGCACGCCTTTTATCATGATCAATTATCAGCAATTTAAGGCCCAACCCAGCCTTGATACTTTAACGGCTATTGTCAAGTTGATCAAGTTGGAGGATCAGCAGTTTAGCGAATGTCCGTCCCTGACCGTAGACCCAGAAAGCACCTACCAAGTCACTCTGGAAACTGAAAAAGGCGACATTGTCATTGAACTTTTCCCCGACGTGGCTCCTCTGGCAGTGAACAGTTTCCTCTTTTTGGCCGAGAATGGCTGGTATGACGGTACCACTTTTCACCGCGTGATACCAGACTTTATGGCCCAAACCGGTGACCCCACCGGAACCGGATATGGGAACCCCGGCTATTCTTTCGGCATAGAAATTGACCCTGGGTTGATCTTCGACCGGGCCGGTTTGGTAGCTATGGCTAACTCTGGGCCGGAGGCAAACGGCAGCCAATTCTTCATCACCTACGGCCCGTCCCCAGACTTGAACGGCGGCTACACGATTTTTGGTGAAGTCATTGAAGGAATGGATGTAGTCGAGAGCCTATCTCCTCGTGACCCCTCCCAGGGATTGGGGCTTCCGCCGGGAGATGCGTTGGTTCGGGTGATCAGTGATCAGTGATCAGTATTCAGTATTCAGTGTTCAGTGTTCAGTATTCAGTGGGCAGTGAGCTAGCAGAAATGTGCGTTGTCATTGAGTATGCAAAAACCTCGGAGGGTTTCGCAACCTCCGAGGTTTTTCATCTTTTAAGGGTTGGCAAGATTCATATCATTTCATTCGCCACTCATTACTCTTCACGTTTCACTCTTCACGTTTCACTCTTCATTTTTTGGCGCAAGCGGCTCACCACAAAAACGACCACAACTCCCACACCGAGGACGAGAACAACTTTTTCGTATTTATCTATCCACTCCATGACCAAGCCCCAGTTTTGGCCTAATATATACCCCGCCCAAGCGAGCAGGAAACTCCACAGGCCCGTGCCTATTGCGGTGTATATATTGAAAAGTCCCAGGTTCATGCGGGCTATTCCGGCCGGGATAGAAACCAAGCTGCGCACAATGGGAACCATGCGACCAAAAAAGATCACAAACTCGCCGTAGCGTTCGAACCAATTTAGGGCGGTATCGAAATCTGCTTCGGTGAGCAAGAACCATTTTCCGAAGCGGCGCAGCAATTGGCGCACCCGTTCCTCGCCAAACCAGTGACCTAGCCCGTAGAATACCAATGCCCCGGCAATAGAGCCGATCGCTCCCACCAGCGTCACGCCCCATAATGTGAAATTCCCCTCTTTTTCGTAGGCCAACCACCCGGCCATTGGCAATACGGCCTCGGATGGGATGGGCGGAAAAACGTTCTCGAGAAACATTATAAACCCCAATCCCCAATATCCCATGGCGCGGATAATGTCTTGGGCCCACATTGCAACGCTGTCTAGTAGATGACTTAAACCCATGTTGTTCTTGCTCCTTAGAAGTTGTCTATTAATAATTTGGGTGTGTTTCATTTCAGTTGAAACCATGCAAGTGTTGCGTGTTGCGTTACCTTCTCAAAACAGAATATGCAACACGCAATACGGACTTTTCTCAACTCATTTGAAATGCACCCAAATAGTTTCCTGAGAGAATTCAAGGCAGAGATTGTACCATATTGGGTGGTATATTGTGAAACTGGTGATTATTCGTAAGCGTTCACCTCCCCCTTCTGGCACGGCAGACCTCCGAGGTTTTTACGGTGTACAGCCCGTAGGCTAGTGAAGTGCAAACCTCGGAGGTCTTGGCTAAAGACGAATTCAACTTGTCATAATTCGGGTGGATGCCAACCAGCACTGACCCAACGCCTTCGGGCATTTACTACCGTGGAATTGTTCATCTTTAAGGCTGAGATCGTCGCTCTTCCACAAGGTGACAATCCTATTATTTTGATTTTACTTTCATCCCAGCAAAAATGCTCATTCCAATCTTGTTGCAGTGGATGAAACAAAGGCGTGATTTCCCGAGTCAAGGGGTCTCGCCAGGTCTGTTTCGCTCCTTTATGCACGTTGCACGAAAAACAGGCCAGACATAGATTTTCGCGAGTCGTGCGGCCGCCGCTTGATTCGGGCACGATGTGGTCGACGTGCATTCTGAGACCACAGTTATCCTCGCTAGTAAGACAGTACGAACAACGTTTTTCGTCCCGCTTTTCGAGCAACGTTCGCAATTCGACAGACGCGGACATCTTAAAGCTCAACCGGTTTGAAAACAATGTGACCACGTTGCGCCAAAACGCGGCGGGCTTCCGCTTTACGCAGCATTATGTATTGAGCTTCATCCATTAAATCGTCCAATTCCGCCTGCTCATTTTTTGTGAGCGAACACTGCTTTTGTAATTCGGCTAATTCCTCCAAGCGCAACTGACGGGCGTGGCTCATGACCGAATTGGCCGTTTTCCAAAGTTGCACGTCACTCAATAGCGAAAATTTGGTCAGGCTTAAACGCAGATGCGGCGTCATATCCGCTTCAAAAGCGGGTAATAAAAGCACGACCGATTGCTTGACGACTTCTTCCGAAGTAAGCGCAGTTGCTTGAGCCGTCGTTCTTACACGGTCGTAAACCGCATCCGGCAAAGTTATGGTTATGGTTTGTTCGTTCATCTTTTTCTCACTTTGCGTGAAACATTATCAACCTGAAACACGCGACCAGGGCTAAACATCTACTCTCGGACGATCACACACGCTAACATCCTGACTTGTACTATCTCACTCACACATGATAACGCTAACGCGCAATTTCGGCAAGTTGAATGTTGTATGCTAGCCCTTGGGCAACACCGTGACCCCCAGCCGCTTGCGCTCCCACCCATCTCCGTAGAGCCTCCGAGGGGGGGAATGATTACAATATCAAATGCAATCACCTTTCCTATAAACCATCTCGGTCTTGGTTCACAAAACTGGTATAATCGTCTTTGTACCGCCTAAACAAACATTTCTCACCTTCTTCAATTCACTATGAGCGTAACTGACGAAATTAAAGACCGCATAGATATAGTTGACCTGGTTTCCGAGAGCGTGGAACTGCGCCGTTCGGGCAAGAGTTATTCTGGCTTTTGCCCTTTCCATGCCAACACCCGGACGCCGTCCTTTGCCGTTTTCCCAGATACCCAAACCTGGCATTGTTTTGGGGAATGCAATGAAGGCGGGGATATTTTCAACTTTGTGATGAAGCGAGAAGGCTGGGATTTCCCGGAGGCTTTGCGGAATTTGGCGCAACGGGCCGGGGTTCAGCTCAAGCCATTGACCCCCCAAGAACAAGAGAAAAAAGAAGAACATGTCCGCCTGCGAAAGTTGCTCGAGGAAGCGGTCATGTTTTACCGCCACAATCTCTATAACACGGATGCCGGTAAAGTGGCTTTGGATTATTTGCACGAGCGGGGATTGACCGACGAGGCCATAGAAGCCTTTGGGCTGGGATATGCCCCCAATTCCTGGGAAGCCACCACCAATTATTTCAAAACCAAGGGCTATAGCGAGGGGGATTTGGGGGAGGTGGGCCTGGTCACGGAGCGAGACGGCGGGGGCGTGTACGACCGCTTCCGCCACCGGATGATGATCCCGATCCGGGACCGGGGGGGGCGGATGACTGGGTTCGGGGCGCGGACACTAGACCCGGACGGGGTTCCCAAATATCTCAACTCCCCGCAGACGGTTTTGTTCGACAAGGGTAAAATTCTTTATGGATTAGATAAAGCCGGGAGAGGTATTCGGGCCGGGGATCAGGCCGTTATCGTGGAGGGCTATATGGGCGTGATTGCCCCTCACCAGCACGGTTATTCTAACGTGGTGGCCACGATGGGCACAGCCCTGACAGATGAGCATCTCCGGGTACTCAAACGCTACACGAAGCGCATTATCCTGGCCATGGACTCGGATGCCGCCGGGATAAAGGCAACCTTGCGCGGCCTGGAAGTTGCTCGCGAATCTCTGGACAGAACTACTGACCTGGTTTTCGATGCGCGGGGATTGCTGCGCCGGGAGGCCCGCATTCAGGCCGACCTGCGGGTGGCGACTCTCCCGCCGGGGATGGACCCCGACGACGTGGTCAACCGTGACCCAGGGGAGTGGGAGCAGATTGTGGCGGAGGCACGCCCTGTTGTCGTCCACGTTATGGAAATGCTGGCCGAAGGACGCGACCTTGAAGACGCCAAAACCAAGAGCGAGGTTGCAGCCCAAGTTTTGCCTTTGATCAATGATATTCCCAGCGCAATAGAGCGCGATACTTATTTGCAGCGCCTGGCACGCATGCTCAAGGTGGACGAACGCTCCCTGCTGGGTTTCCGCCCCCCCCCGGCTGGAAGACCTTACCAGCAACGGCGACCACGCCCCCCCGAGTTTCCACCTGACCAAGGGGCCGCACGCCAGGTTCCTCCCCCAAGAAAAGAAATAGTTTATGAAGCTCATTGTGTGGGGTTCTTGGTCAGACATCCAGAATTGATGTATAAGGTTGACCGTCGTTTGAGCGAGGCGGGGTTGGAACGCATTAACGAGAAGGATTTTCAGAATATTGATCATCAAATTGTGTTCGAATTGGTGCGCAAAGCTTTGAAGCAAGAGGAAGTGGAACCGGCCAATCACGTGCTTGGAAATCTCCCGATGACGCTCATAGAATCGGTGGATGAGTTGTTGGCGCATACGGCAGAGTTTGATCCCAAGACGGATAAGGTTTTGGAAGATGTGATGTTGGCCTTATTAAATTTACGGCGCTGGTACATACTCGACAAGAAAATTCATTTAGATTACGTAATAGAAAGCGAACAGGAAAATGGGGATCTCAAAGCTACTGAGTACCAGAAAACTGTTATGCAATATTTGTCTAATTTGCATAAAATAGATATCGCGAAGGAGCGTTATACAAACCGAGCGGCGGCTTTGGAGATGCGGATGTGAAGAGTGAAACGTGATAAACGTGAAGCGTGAAGAGTGAGGCGTGTTGCGTGAAATACCTTTTTGGAGTTGGAAGCTCACGGTGTGTACCTTTGGTGTGCTTCCGAATGGAGGAGGAGTCGTATGGAGACTGGTGCATCTCCCAGAGATGTGGAGAAGGCCAACATCAGGGCAGCGGTTAGAGATGACCCTGTTCAGATGTACCTGAACGATATTGGCACCATTGACCTTCTGGAGCCGAATCAGGAATTCTGGTTGGGTGTACGTTTGCTCTCCACGCGCCGGATGATCAGCATCAGGAGGGAGCATCCCTTCACCCGCAATGGTGAAAATACCCCTACAAATTTTTTTCGGGCCTTGTATGACGAGTTGACGGTAGCATGGCGACGGGTTCGAGAGGACATAGTGCGATTGGAGTTGGAATGCCCTGATTTGGTCTCTATCATCGAAGAAGCCGGTACTTTGCGGGAGACTTGGGATTTAGAATCTCCTTCTTATACACGCGCTTATTTAGATAATGGCTTATGGGGAAAAGATGTTAAGTGGAGAGGTGTGGCAGATAATATTTTTACCCTCTTTATTGCTTTTTATTCCTTTCCAGAGGAAGTTAGTGCGTGGTTAAGGGCGTATGTCATTAAAACTAAAGGAGATTTGCCTGCGCTGAAAGATTTCACAAAGCGTTTACCCGGAGATGAATCTCTTCAAGTAGAGATTGATGACTTGTGGAGCCGCTATTATGAAGGGTACAATGCTATAATTCGCGCCAATTTGCGGTTGGTGGTCAGCGTGGCCAAGCGGTATATCGGGCGGGGAAACCCTTTTTTGGACCTGATTCAAGAAGGGAATGTGGGATTATTGCGTGCGGTTGTAAAATTCGACCCGACACGGGGATATAAGTTTAGCACTTATGCTACTTGGTGGATCCGGCAATCGGTGAGCCGCTCTATTGCCGATAAGGCTCGGACGATTCGTATCCCGGTGCATGTTTTCGAGACAGTGACCCATTTACTCCGTATTAGACGCCATTTGACACAAAAGTTAGGACAGGACCCCACGCCTGAAGACATTGCCCTAGAAACAGATTACCTTGACCCGCGAGACAAGAAAACAATCCATAAGCACCTCCAAGAAGGGAGCGCTATCCCTGTGGAAATGAACCGGCGTTGGCGGAAAGCCACCAGCAAAGTCACTAAATATTTACGAGCTGCTGAAGCACCTATGTCCTTGGACCGTCCCGTTGGCGACGAAAATGACAATCAATTGGGTGATTTCGTCGAAGACAAAGAGGCTTTAGCTCCCCTCGAAGCGACAGCGAGAGAGATGATGCAGAAACAATTACAAAAAACGTTGGAAAACTTATCTACTCGCGAACGACAGGTGTTAGAACTACGGTTTGGATTGAAGGATGGTATAACGCATACCTTGGAGGATGTTGGACGATATTTCGATGTTACCCGGGAACGCATCCGGCAAATAGAAGCGAAAGCTTTGCGGAAGTTGCGCAGCCCGAACGTGTCTTCTACGTTGGAGGATTTCTTGTAGGAATCAGGGAACTAGGCATCAGGAGAACAGGGAAGCAGGAGATCAGGGAAGCAGGAGATCAGGG
>DAOUWT010000122.1 GCA_030666985.1 Chloroflexota bacterium | reverse complement strand
TTTTCTATCAGGTTGGTCGAGAATGTCTTCCAAGTACTTTAATCGCTCTATATCAACCTGGTAGTTCTTATAAATGTCCAGCATGTGTTTATCTTCTTCATTATTGGGATCAGGCGGCTTGTTGAGAGCTTCGGCAACATGTCTGTCAGGCTCATAACCCCATGGTGTGATGTCATCCAATCGTCTCTGGAGCAGATCATACCAAGATGGAAAATCGTCCCGCACCCAAAAGCGAAAGCTTAGGTATCTTTGTATGGCCATGGAGTGATCTATGATCCAGCCCCAGGGCGAGAATTCACCAAGTTTATAATGGAACCAGGGATTATTAGCCACGCGACCGGCCATCCCCTTTCCCGTCTGAGGATTGTAATCACGCATTTCTGTGACATGAATGATCAAAGAGGGGTTATAGGCTTGAGTGAGAATTTCGATAAGTGATGCCGCTGGCGGGAGAGACACCCCCGTAACGCCGCAATTGAAAACTCGCAGATTTTGGTCTGTGTCTTGCTGAAAAACCTTCTCTATAATTTCGGGGTCTAGGCCTGTGTGAGCAATTGAGCTGCCAAAGATAATTACGTCAACGCCATCGTTTTCTTGCACGTAATTTTCCAGCCTGGAAAGTTTTATATCCAATATGTAATAAGTTCCCATCGAAGGGGGCGGAACTCCCTCCGTTGGCCAGGGCAAACGAGCTATTCCCTCCAGCAATGCTATCAAGACCAGGAGCATAAGCAAGGTCTTCAGCATTAATTTACCGGTGATGTGTATTTTCAAACTTCTTGATGCTGTGTTGAGCATGGCTTCACCCCTACTCCAAAAACGATAGTGGTAAAAAAGTAAGTGCTGGCATGTCATTGCGAACCCCCGTCTTTTGGGGGTGTGGCAATCTCCCGGAAAGAGAGAGACTGCCGCGTCACAACAAACGTTCCTCGCAGTGACATAAAGTGGAAGACTGCGTCACTTATCATATAACCCCTACTCCAAAAACAAACTCACGGGGCAATGGTCAGACCCCATGGCATCAGAGTGGATGACAACGTCCTGCACGCGGGGCATGAGAGCCTCAGACACCAAAAAATAATCCAGGCGCCAACCGATATCCCGGTCGCGGGCGTTGGAGCGATACGTCCACCAGGAATACTCCTCGCGTTCCGGGTATAGCTCGCGGTAAGCGTCCACGAATCCGTGGGCGAGGTACTTATCGATCCAGGCCCGTTCTTCCGGCAAAAACCCGGAGTTGGTTTCGTTTTGCTTGGGATTCTTGAGGTCAATCTCGTTGTGAGCGGTGTTGAAATCCCCGCAAATGATGACGCTCTCTCCCTCGGCGTGGAGTTGGTCACAGAGTTCTAGCAAATGAGCGTAAAAGTCGAGCTTATAATCCAGCCGCTCTTGGCCCCGCTGCCCGTTGGGAAAGTAAATGTTAAAAAGCCGGAAATCCGGGTAGAGGGTTTGGATGACCCGTCCCTCGGTGTCGAAGCGTTCCACTCCAAAACCACTCTTGATTTCAAGCGGTTCAGGGCGAGAAAAAGTAGCCACTCCGCTGTATCCCTTTTTCTGGGCCGGATTCCACAGGTGGTGGAGCTTCTCCAATTGCTCACGCTGTTTTTTCGTCAACTGTTCTGGCAAGGCCCGCACCTCTTGCAAACAGAGCACGTCTGGAGCTTCGTCCCACCACCATTGGTCTGCCTTTTTGCGAAACACCGCCCTAATTCCATTTACGTTCCAAGTTGTGATTTGCATAGAATATCCTTTTTGATAACAGGTGCATTGCACTTCATGAACTTAGAAGTGCGTTGCACCTGGAGAATCTTTTTTGGCTGCTCAACTGCTACCCGATGTGCAGCGCATCCAAAGAAGATGCAGTGCACATCTCTACTTTGGGTATTGTATCATCCTCCGAGTGAATTCGGAGGCTAAGGGACAAAACGCGATAAATCGCGTTGGGAATGGCCGCATTTATAACCCATTTCAATGGGTTTAATTCGTTAGCCCGTGAATTCATTCATAGGCAAAACGTGTTATACTCTATCCTAAGTTTCCCGTAATTTTTCTATCCAGGAGAGAGCATGAGAATTTTCAGGTCAATTCGTGAACGTACTGGCAGGGTAATTGGAGCGGGGATCGGCGCTGTGGCCCTTTTGGGGTGCGGGTTATTATTTACCCTGGTGCTGTCCCCCAAACAAAAGCTGGAAGCTCGTCAGATTGAGCGTATGCCCATCATGGACGCGGGGGATGTGGCTGCCTCTCCCGCAGGGGATGAAATCCTCGTCACCGGCCGCCTGGCGGGGGAGGCATCCCCCGACGCGGCCGAGTTCGTGGCCTACGAATTGGAAGAGTGGGTGGTCACACCCGCCGACTACACCACCCCAGACGCAGAACCGGACGGTGAGTGGGAGACTATCCGACAGGTGACTCCAGATTTGAAGTTGACCATTGGAGATGACTCAATTCAGCTTCTCAGAACAGATGGAGCCAAGTTGAGCGGCCCCTTGCACGAGAAGTTGTTCTACGCCGAGGGCTACGAAACCGCCGAATACGAGGGCGAACCACTCCCCCATGGCTCGGTGCGCTATAGCGGGTTTTACGCTGGGGATTTGGTCACCGTTTGGGGAAAGAAAGCCTCCACCGATGCCCTTATCCCCAACGAATACTACGCCGGAGACCGCGTGGCTTTCGTGGAAAGCAAGCACAGTGCGGCGCAAGGCCTGCTCATTGGGGGAACGTGTATGCTAGCCCTGGCCCCCCTGGTGCTGGTGGGCGGCGTACTCTCAGCGTTGTTTGGACGCCGCTAAAGATATAGGAGAAATCTATGACTACAAAAAACATTTACCAACACCCTATAGAATTGTTGCAACGTCTCATCCAATTTGACACCTCCAACCCGCCCGGCAATGAGGCGGAGTGCATTTCTTATATAGACGCGCTCCTCACCGAGGCCGGGATCGAGACCACTATTCTCGGAAAAACACCCAAACGCACAAACCTGGTGGCACGCTTGCCCGGCCAGGGGGATGCCCCACCCTTGCTGATGTACGGGCACGTAGACGTGGTGACAACGAAAAACCAGGCTTGGCAACATCCCCCTTTTGAGGGCAAAATTGTGCCCGCTATTAGCGGCGCTGACAGCGGCGATTACCTGTGGGGGCGCGGCGCGTTAGACATGAAGGGAGGGGTTGCCATGATGGTGGCGGCGTTGCTGCGGGCCAAGGGGGAGGGGGCAAAGCTGCCTGGGGACGTGGTTCTAGCCGTGGTCAGCGACGAGGAAGCCGGGGGAGATTTCGGCGCTAAGTTTCTTGTGGAAAAACATGCCGATTTATTTAAGGGGATAAAGTATGCCATTGGCGAGTTTGGGGGATTTTCACTATATCTCGGCGGAAAAAAGTTCTGCCCCATTATGATCTCTGAGAAGCAAATTTGTTGGATGAAAGCCACGGTGCGCGGACCCGGGGGGCATGGCTCCATGCCCGTGCGTGGCGGTGCTATGGCTAGGTTATCCCGCCTTTTAGCGCAGCTAGACAAGCATCGTCTGCCGGTTCACATCACCCCCACCACGCGGCTAATGATTGAGGCCGTGGCCGCTGAGATGGGAGGAGTAGCCGGCTTCATCCTCAAACAACTCACGAATCCGCTCTTGACCAATTCGATTCTCAACTTACTCGGCGAAAAAGGCCGCGCCTTTGACCCTCTGCTGCATAATTCGGTTAGCCCCACAATATTAGAGGCCAGTGACAAGGTCAACGTCATCCCTGGGGAAGTGTCTGTCCAACTTGATGGGCGCCTGCTGCCCGGCTGCACGCCAGAGGATATGCTCTCAGAACTACGCCAAATTGTGGGGGATGAGGTGGAATTCGAAGTCATGAGCCATGACCCCGGCCCCGCCGAACCGGATATGGGCCTTTATGATACTTTGGCCGATATTTTGAAAAAGGCTGACCCAGATGGCATCCCTATCCCCCTCTTATTGAGCGGCGTGACCGACGCGCGATTCTTCTCGCAACTCGGCATCCAAACTTACGGCTTCTTGCCCATGCTCCTGCCAGAAGACTTTAACTTTACGAGCGTAATCCATGCCGCTGATGAACGCATCCCCGTAGAAGCGGTTGAGTTTGGGGCGAATGCGATTTACGAATTGCTTCAGAGATTTGAAGGCTGATTATGAATAAACAAAAACTTATATTCTTCCTGGTCGTTGGCTTGTCCATAATCATTGTGAGCGTTGCCTCAATCTTGAATAGTGGATTGCTGCCTGCAAAACCAGCAGCGACTGCCACAGAATCGGTCATCAAAGAAACCGCCACATCGGAGGAGTTAGTCCCTGGAGTCCTGAGCGGCAAACAGACGTGGGACGGGCTTAAAATAGAGATAACGGAAGTTATAGAAGACGGATGGCCACTGGTAGAAGCCCAAAATCAATTCAATGATCCCCCTTTGTCGGGGAAGCAAATGCTGCTAATAACGGTACAAGTGCAGATGGTGGAGGGGGATGAGCCAGTGTCGATTAGTATGTCAGATTTCAAAGTGGTGGGGGATCTGGGGGAGTAAGGGTCTAACTTACGCCATCTTTCAGCTTTTGGGACTGGGCTTCGAAGTTATTCGGTTTGCCATTAGCGGTTTGACCGTCTTCCCGGTAATGCGCTCCCCGGCTGGTGGGATTTCTCAGAGCAGCACGGGCAATGACCAATGCTACCTGAACGCTGTTCCGTAAACCTATCAGACCATCTGTCAGGCGGGTTTTGCGATAGAATTCTTCAATTGCCGACCAGCGATGACGCAACTCCCGAACGGCCCGCTTCAGGCGATACCTGCTGCGCACCAATCCCACATAATGCCACATTAAGTTGCGGATGGCCTGCATGTCTCCCTGGACAAGGGTGGGATCGGCATCATAAATCAGCGCGGAATCATCCCAGGGTGGAATCTCCCCCGCCGAAGTGAGTTCCCCTCCCCCTTGCTCACGAATACGCTGGGCGGCACGCGTCCCCCACGCCAACCCCTCCAACAAGGAGGTGCTCGCCAAGCGGTTAGCGCCGTGCACCCCCGTGCAGGAAACCTCCCCCACCGCGTACAATCCTCCCAGCGAGCTTCTCCCCCACAAATCCACCAACACTCCCCCACAAAAATAATGCGCGACGGGCACTACGGGGATAGGACGCCGTGTTATGTCAATATCCATCTCAAGACACCGTGCATAAATTTGGGGAAAACGCTCCTGGATGGCTTTTGCTGACTTGTGAGAGGCAATATCCAGGAGGACATAGGGGTAGTCGTTTTCCAGCATCTCCTGATAAATTGCACGTGCCACCACGTCCCGGGAGGCTAACTCCTGCATTTCGGGGGAATAACGCTCCATGAAGGCTTCTCCCGCTGGGGTGAGCAATCTCCCCCCCTCGCCGCGCACGGCTTCACTAATGAGGAATTTTGTCGTGCCGGGCATGTACAAAGCCGTGGGATGAAATTGAACGTATTCGGCATTGACAACGTGCGCCCCGGCCCGATAGGCCATGGCCACCCCATCCCCCCGGGATCCGGCAGGGTTGCTGGTGTTCATGAATATTTGCCCTATCCCGCCGCTTGCCAGTATGGTTTGCCGGGCCAAAATTGGCTCCACTTCTCTCGTATCCTGATTGAGGACATAGGCGCCCTTACAAACGGGAGGTTGGTAGACGGCAAGCGGGTCGCGGGCGTGGTGGGGGAAAGTGAGCAAATCTACTGCGGTATGCTTGGTGAGCGTGCGAATGTTGGGCTGCTGGAGCAAGGCTTGGGTGAGGGCCTGCATGATGGCTTGGCCGGTCAGATCTCCGACGTGCAAGATACGCCGCTGGGAATGGGCCGCCTCTAACCCATAGACCAAGGAGCCGCTTTTGTCGCGGTCGAATTCCACCCCCATCTCTCCTATCAAGAATTTATGGAGCAAAGGCGGGCCTTCCTCAGCCAAGACTTTCACCGCCGGGGGATAGCATATCCCATCCCCAGCCTGGAGCACATCTTCTTCTAAAATCTGTGCGCTATCATCAATCCCCAGGCCGACAATTCCCCCTTGCGCGTAACGGGAGTTGGTCTCGATGGCTTCTTCTGTGCGGGTGATGACGACAATTTCGCGTTGGGCATCTTCTGCCAATTGCAGGGCTGCCGTTGTTCCCGCTATGCCACTGCCAATGATGAGTATGTCTGTTTGCATAATTTAACCTCTTCCCATTTTCTCAGGCAAGACCCTAAAGGTCTCTGCACTTAAGACCTTTAGGGTCTGCACTTACTACCCGATGGCGATCATGCGCTCCACAGCGCGGGCAGCCCGGACACGGGTCTCCTCGGGTACATCAATGCTATATTGTTCTTTCTGTAACGACGCCAAGGTGTCTTTCAGGGTGATCTCATTCATGTGCGGGCAGCGCACCCGGCACAGGCGCAGCATCTCTTTATGGGGGTTAGCGACGGCAATGTTGTCACCCATGGCACACTCGGTCAGCAATAAGTAGCGCGGGGCATCGGTCTCCTCCACATGCCGGATCATGGCTGAGGTGCTCCCTGCAAAATCGGAAGCTGCCACCACTTGGGGGCTGCACTCCGGGTGAGCGAGAATGATCACGTCGGAGAACTGGGCCCGGATGTCGGCGATATCCTGGGTGGTAAACTGCTCGTGCACCTCGCAGCGTCCATTCCATCCGATCAACTGAGCCTCAATCTCGGTATCCGCTTCAAGGCCCGTTAGGGCGGGAAAAATGATGTGCTTGCCAGTCTCTTGGGCCACGTTGCGAGCCAGATACTCGTCGGGCAGGAAGATGACCGTCTCCGCGCCCAGGGATTCCACCACGGCGGCGGCGTTGCTGGAGGTGCAGCAAATATCGCATTCAGCCTTGACGTCGGCATAGGTGTTGACGTAGGTGACTACGGGAACTCCGGGAAATTGCTCCCGGAGTTTTCGCACGTCCTCAGCAGTGATACTGGCCGCCAGGGAGCATCCTGCCTCCTCCGCGGGTAATAAGACCGTCTTCTCTGGGTTGAGGATTTTGGCCGTTTCAGCCATGAAGCGCACCCCACAAAAAACGATGATGTCTTGCTCGGCCTGGGCGGCAATGCGGCTAAGCCCCAGGGAGTCGCCCACGTGATCGGGGATGGAGTGATACAAAGCTGGCTCCATGTAATTATGTCCCAAAATCACGGCGTTCTTCTCTTTTTTGAGCTGATTGATTTGATAAGCCAACTCCGCTTTGATATGCAGTTCCACATCGGGTACAACGTCGCCGAGCTTGGATTGCATGGTTTCATACATTTCTTCTACAGACATAGTTTTTCCTTTCTCCCGGTCAAGACCTCCGAGGTTTTTACGGTGTACAGCCCATGGGCTAGTGGAGTGCAACGTTAGTTCCAGGATGGAACGGCCTAACCTCGGAGGTCTGCCA
>DAOUWT010000179.1 GCA_030666985.1 Chloroflexota bacterium | reverse complement strand
TTTCGGCACGACTGCCGCCGAATAACGAGGAGAAATCTTGGTTTCAGTCTACCATTCACTTGCGACGGAAAGATTTCTCCTATCTCGGTACGAAACGCGTTCGAAATGACATACTACAACTAAATGACATTGACTACCCCCTAACTTGACATTGTCAAGGCGCTTACTAGCTCAATCTGAGAGAAAAGAAAGGATTTTTTATGACAAAGGATGTTATTCGAGCTTTCATTGCCATTGATCTGCCTTCGGATGTGCTAGATTCCCTGGGACAGGTAATTAATAAACTCAAAGAACAACATCCTGGTACTTCTGTGCGTTGGGTGGATCACGAACAAATTCATCTGACATTGAAATTCCTCGGGGATGTTTCCTCGCAGAACCTGGAAATTATCAAGAAGATTGTTGCCACAGAGGCAGCAAAACGGCAAATAATGGAAATGGGTATAGGAGGTATAGGAGCTTTTCCAAAGCTGCACCATCCCCGCGTAATTTGGATTGGAGTGGAAGCGCCTTCTGAGCTTGATGACCTGCGCCGTGGTATCGAGGATAGTGCGGCCCGCTTGGGCTACCCGCGTGATCGATATGATTTCACACCCCATCTTACTTTAGGGCGTGTTTCTCGGAAAGCATCTGTGCAAGATGTTCGCAGAATTGGCAAGACACTCCATGGCTTTAGTGTTGGCTATCTAGGCGCTGCTCGGGTCGAGGGGGTTCACGTCTATCGTAGCGATTTAAGTCCTAGTGGGGCAGTTTACACGCGTTTGTTTACTGCTCCCTTGATTGAACAAAACGGTCAAGTTGTGGTTTAATAGGGTAATTAGTTTCTTAGAAAGTGAGGTTTTCTCTGGATATTTTAGAATTAGCACATACGATTGTAGATGTTTTGGATGAGAAAAAAGGGGAAGATATCCTTTTGTTGGATATACGAGAAGTATCGTCCTTCGCGGATTATTTCCTTATATGTTCGGGCAGCAGCATCCGCATGGTGAACGCTTTGGCCAAGGCTGTCAAAAAAGAGATCAAACAAGAATATGGTATAAATCCCAGGATAGAGGGAGAAGCGCAAGCAGGTTGGATGTTGATAGACTATGGCGATTTGATCCTCCATGTCTTTTCCCCTGACCGCCGCGCCTTTTATCGCTTAGAAGAGTTGTGGGGTGAAGGGAAAACGATATTGCGGGTGCAGTAATTTGCATTTGGAATTTTAGAAAAAAAGAGAGACCAGGTCAGGAATGGCCCGGTCTCTTATATTTAAACGCAATACCGCAAAAGCCGACAGGATGCTTACACCTCGTGAAACGTGAAAACGTGAAGCGTGAATTACTAGGTCACGTTTCACGTTTTACGCCTCATTTTATTCTCAACCCCGTAAGTTCCCAAAGAGCCTAAAAGATTTCGATTTCTTCTTCTATGATGTATAAATCCAGTCGCTGTTCTTCAATCCACGCGACCACTTTTTGGAGCGAGCGTTGAGTGTGTTTGTGGTCGTTGCTGATCAGGCTGCACCCAATGAGGGCATTTTGCCAACTGTCCAGATAATCTAATTCGGCAACTGAGACATTGAATTCCCGCCGCAGCCTGGCCAGAAGAGGCTTCAGCCGCCCCCGTTTTTCTTTGAGTGAAGCGCAGCCAGGGATTTGAATGTGGAGGGTTAGCAGGCCAAGAGACATGGGATAAGTATATCATGTTTGGATATTTGAAGTTGGAGGTTGGAAGTTAGAAATTGGAAAGTGGCAAGTGTGCAAGTTTGCAAGTGGTGAAATCATCCCCGCACGGGTCACGGTCACTGAATACTGAACACTGAATACTGATTTTGTGCTAATATATCGACAATATGAAGTTACCCAGCAAAGTCACATCTCTTTGGAATAACCAACCCGTGAGAACGCGCTTGTGGTTCTGCCTGATCTCAAGCGGGCTGATATATTTAGCCTTCACGCTAGCGTTCCCACTGAGGCAGCATTATGCGACCATCCCCCCGGTGGATTACGCCAAACTCACCCATTACTCAGCATTTGGATTCATAGCCTATGTAGCGGGCATCATGGCCCTTTTCGGTGTTTACGTAGTCTTTTTGCGATTGCTGGTGAAAGAGAATGCCAACATCCGCTTTATCCTGATGGGGGGAATTCTTTTCGCCACAATTTTAATTTTCTCATATCCCCAAACAGCCATTGACTTATTTGTTTACACTATCCGGTCGCGCGGATGGGCACGCTACGGCTTAGACCCCTTCTCGACCACTCTCAATGCCATACCTACCTCCGATCCCTGGCTGGGCCTGGCCGGGGAGTGGGCTGACGCCGCTTCTCCTTACGGGCCAATCTGGGAGTGGGTCTCCTTGGGAGCCTACCATCTCAGCGGCGGAGGGTATCTGGCGCATTTATTCGCCCTGAAAATCCTTGGCGTTTTAGCGTATATTGGAAGCGCGTGGCTGTTGTACCGCATTCTTTTCTCCCTCCGCCCCCAATGGGCTGTGGCAGGGACGGCGTTTTTTGCCTGGAATCCCCTCGTCTTGCTAGAGGGCATTCAGAATGCCCATAACGATTTCACCATGGTTTTCTTCTTTTTGCTGTCAATTTGGGGATTTGTGAAGCTTGTGACAGTATCACCAAACAACGGCAATACCTCGGAGGTCTATGGGAGACCTCCGAGGTATGCCGCTCTAGTATTCGTGATAGCATTTGCAGCAACTATTTTGGTAAAATTTATTCCCCTGCTCGTATTGCCTTTCTTCTTACTAGGCATAGCTGCCCGCCAACGCAATCGGCTCCGGTGGGCAGCCTCCGGTGTGGTTTATGCCCTCGCCATTCTGCTATTGGTTTTCTTGGTTATGTACCCATACTGGCCGGGAGTGGATAAATGGGCCGTTCTATATTCTGGCAAATCCGCTGGACGTTCCGTGATGGCTTTAATGATATTAGCTCTCCGCTCCACTCTTGGTACCAACACAGCTTTTGCTTACACACAAACAAGTATCTACGTGACCTTGGGCGGCATCTACCTCTGGAATCTTTGGCGAGTTTGGCAGCAATCTGCGCCCAGCAAAAAAGAGGAAAACGCGCCTAATTTCGAAGCCCTAGCTTCTAATGTTGAAGCCCTTATCGAAAGAGTTTTCCAATCCTCTTTTTATGTGCTTTTCTGGTATATTTTAATAGGAGTCTCGACCTTCCACGCCTGGTATTTGCTCTGGTTTTTGCCCTTGGCCGCCCTACTCGTGCCAAAAGAGCGTCCCGCGAGGGCTGCTGTGGTATTTTCAATGGCCTCGTTGCTGATAATCCCCTACTATGAGACCATTCGGGTTTGGGTCCCATATTTGCTTCACAATCACACACTTGGCCATATAATTGGCGTGTCTTTACTACTCGTCCCTACCTTATCCGCTAATCGGCCATAAAAAACATGGCTTGCCAATCTGCACGAAAAAACAAAAAATTAGCGCAGATTAGTGGACCCGTCTTACTTGAAACAAGGAGGTGTTCTATGCTTTCTAAAATTCATATCGCCCACTTACCCACCCCCATAGACGAACTTCCCACCCTTTCGGCAGAGCTTGGCGGCCCGCGTCTTCTGATCAAGCGCGACGACCAAACCGGTTTAGCCTTTGGAGGCAACAAGACCCGCAAACTGGAATACCTCCTCGCCCAAGCCAGGGATGCGGATGCACGTCTGTTGATCACCGCCGGAGCGGGGCAATCTAATCATTGCCGCCAAACAGCCGCTGCCGCCGCGCGTTTTGGATTTGACTGCACTCTCGTCCTGGCTGGTCAAGAGCCGGAGACAGCTACAGCGAATCTACTCTTGGATCGGCTAGTGGGGGCAGAGATAGTCTGGACGGAACCGGAAAAACGCGACCAGGCCCTCCAGGCGGTCTTCGAGCAAGCAGATGAAGCTGGCCGGCAGCCCTTCCTCATCCCCTACGGCGGATCAAGCAAGGTGGGAGCGGCCGCTTATGCCATTGCCATCCAAGAACTCTCACAGCAGCTTCCGGAAGCTCCCGATTGGATAGTGTTCGCCTCCTCCTCAGGGGGGACTCAAGCTGGATTGGTGGCGGGGAAGCGTTTATTCGGCGTGGGGAGCAAAATCCTGGGGGTTAGCGTGGACGAACCAGGGAAGGTCTTGCAAGCCCGCGTCGCTGGCCTGGCCCGTGAGGTAGCAGGCGTGCTAGGTAAAAAGGCAGCCTTCCCAGCCGAGGAAATCCTTGTCAATGATAATTACACAGGAGAGGGATACGGCGTGATGGGAGAACCTGAGCGCGAGGCCATCCACATCTTTGCCAGAAAAGAGGGCATCCTGCTAGACCCCGTCTACACCGGCCGGGCCGCCGCTGGTCTCATAGACCTCATCCGCCAGGGATTTTTCAGCCCAGAAGAAACCATCCTCTTCTGGCATACCGGCGGCACACCAGCTTTATTTGCAGGGAAATATATCGATAAGCTTACGTGATGAGTGAAGCGTGATGCGTGGTGCGTGGTGCGCTGCGCTACGCCTGGGGTTTGCTCTCACGCCCCCCCCCCCGTCCCCCCCAAAAAATCCACGGGAATTACCTGCGTTGCGTATCTCCCCCCGCGCCCGCGTGGAACACCGAATCTCCAACCTCCAATATCTAATACCCAATACCCCCCAACCTACCGTATCTTAATAATCTCATACACCTCTATAGGATGGCTTTTCCCCTTGGCGTGGATAGGAGCAGTGGGGCGTGCAATCACCTGAGACTTAACCTCGTTATACACTATTGAGCTAACCAGAATTTGGTTGTTGGTGGAGTTCTCCTGGATGCGTTTGGCAGTATTTACACTATCTCCAATAGCGGTATATTCGATTCTCTTTTCCGTTCCTATTACCCCCAAGACCGCGTCCCCTAAATGGATGCCTACCCCAAAGTCCAGGTGGTACTTTTGGGGGAGCTTTAGATGCAGGTTCCTAATTGTTTGGCGGAGACCGATAGCTGCTCGCACAGCCCTTAGGGCGTGGTCTGCTTGGGGGATGGGAGCGTTGAACCACGCCATAACAGCATCACCCAGGAACTTGTCAATCGTCCCCTCTTCAAGCAAAATAGCGTCTGCGGCGGCGGCCAAATAACGGTTGAGCACCGACACCAGATCCTCTGGGCTGAGGCTCTCGCTGAACTGCGTGAATCCCCGAATATCAGCAAAAAGGGTGGTGATTTTGCTCCTCTTGCCGCCTAATTGCAGCTCGTCTGGGTCAAGTTGGTTGATAACAGCGGGAGACACCATCCGCTCGAAGAGTCTGCGCTGCGCTTCCAGGCGTTTCTTTTCCGTTAGGTCATCTAGTACAATGGCTACCCCTTGCATGTTTTCATCAGCGTCTTTTAGAGGAGAGATGTTGAAGGATAAATCTATGCGCGTTTCCGGTGAAAGTTCTGGAGAAATTTCTATTCCGATCACTGATTGATCACTTTCTTTGACATCAGTCATTGCGGAGTAAATGGTGTCACCAAAAAGCGGTAGAACATCCTTTAGGTTGTTTCCGACTATGTTTTCCGCCTGTATCTTTAAAATCTTTTCGGTCGCTTTATTACAAAGAGTAATTTCCTCTTGAATATCGGTAGTGATGACGCCGCTGGCAATGGATGCAAATATATTATCCATCAAATTCTTCAATTCAGTCACTTCAGCCAGCGTCTGTTGCACAGATTCAAAGAGGCGGGCGTTTTCAATTGCGACAGCGGCTTGGTTAGCAAAAGCCGCCAGAAGTGTCAAGTCAGATTCAGTAAAAAGCCCCGTTTGGATGCGGTTATCGGCATAAATAACGCCCGTGAGCCGATCCTTTAACATAAGAGGAACGCATAAAATAGAGCGCAATTTGTCGGCTATAATACTTTCTTGGCTATCAAAAAGGGTGTCCTCTTGGGCGTTGGTCGTCAGAATTGGTTCACCTTGTTCAGCTACTCGATTG